>LSCM01000049.1 GCA_001577185.1 Cloacimonetes bacterium TCS62
CTAATGGAAATTTCTGAAATTTTCGCTGATATTGAAAATCTATATGTGGCTGATGGACATCATCGTTCAGCTTCTGGAACAATCGTAGGTCAAAGAAAAAAAGAGAAAAATCCTAATCATACTGGTAGGGAAGAATACAATTATTTTCTTTCTGTTATCTTTCCTCATGATCAGCTTTACATCATGGATTACAACCGAGTTGTAAAAGACATGAATGGATTATCTACATCAGAATTCTTAGATAAAATCGAGGAAAAATTTGAGGTAGAAAGCTATTCAACTAGTGACTCCTACCATCCAGAAGGTCTTCACTATTTTGGTATGTATCTCGATGGCAATTGGTATAAATTGAAAGCTAAGAAAGATAGTTTCTCCAACAATGATCCTGTAGAGTCTTTAGATGTGTCAATTTTAATGAAAAACTTACTCTCCCCCATATTAGGAATTGGTGATCCCCGCAAAGATGAAAGAATAGATTTTGTAGGTGGAATTCGAGGTTTGAAGGAATTATCTCGTAGAGTTGATGAAGGTGAAGCTGTTGCCTTTTCAATGTACCCCACTTCAATCGAGCAGTTAATGAAAATCGCAGATGCTGATAAAGTCATGCCTCCCAAATCAACTTGGTTCGAACCAAAACTCAGATCGGGTGTTATAACTCATCTTTTAGATTGATCTGTTAAAAATAATTA
This sequence comes from Cloacimonetes bacterium TCS62, assembly GCA_001577185.1. GTDB lineage: Bacteria > Cloacimonadota > Cloacimonadia > Cloacimonadales > TCS61 > TCS61. The sequence goes on from LSCM01000049.1 coordinate 690, forward strand.
AATTTCTATTTTCTTATTCCAAAATTGTTGTAATAATTTAGAATAGAAATTGATCGAAATGTAAAACATGAATTATGATACTAACTGAATTATGCCAAAATACACAATAATTAGTTTAGGGTGTTCTAAAAATCTTGTAGATAGCGAACGATTTTCCTATATTATTGATCAAACCGATTTTCAAATGACATCCAAGCCAGAAGAAGCTGATGTAATAATAATTAATACATGCGGATTCATCCTTGATGCAAAAGAAGAATCGTTAGATGTTATTCTGGAAGCTCTGGAGTTAAAAAAGAAGTATAAAAATAAAAAGGTTATTGTAACGGGTTGTCTTATTGAACGATACAAAACTGAGATCCAGAGAAGTATCCCAGAGATTGACGAGATTGTTGATTTGAAGGATTTTGACCATTTTGCTAATATCTTCAATATACAGAAGTCTAATGAAAGAAAATTACTCACACCTGCTCATTATGCATACTTACGCATTAGTGACGGATGTAACAATAATTGTAGTTATTGCGTGATCCCACAGATTCGTGGTAAATTAAAAAGCGTACCCATTCCACAACTAGTGAAGGAGGCACGTAAGCTAGCAGAAATAGGAGTAAAAGAATTAATAATCACAGCACAAGATACAGCAGCCTATGGTATGGATCTATACACTGAGAATAAAATCTCTCAATTATTAGAAAAATTACATGAGATAGATAAAATTCAGTGGATCAGAATATTGTACCTTCATCCAGCCCATATTTCTGAAGATATCATTAATACTATTTCTAAACTTCCTAAGATCTGTAAATACTTTGAAATACCAATACAACACATTAATAATGAAATTTTAGAAAGTATGAATCGAAAAGTTTCAAAAGTTGATATATCCTCAATAGTTTCAAAAATACGAAGCAAAATACCTGAAGCTGTTATTAGAACTACACTAATTACTGGATACCCGAGTGAAACAGAGAAGAAATTCCAAGAATTAAAACAATTTATTAGTAACATTAAATTCGAAAGACTTGGAGTATTCCCATATTCTCCAGAAGAAGGTTCGAAATCTGTGACGCTACCCGATCAAGTTCCTAAAGAAACAGCAGAAAGACGACAAGGAACATTACTAAATATTCAACAAGAAATATCTTCTGAATTTCTAGCTTCAATGATAGGAAAGAAAATCAAAGTTATCATTGACCGTTATAGCAAACATGATAGTTATAAATACGAAGCAAGAAGTTATTTTGATGCACCTGATATCGATGGTCTAGTATTTATCTCGTCAGGTGAAGTTGCAATTGGAGATATAGTCACCGTTGAAATCATAGATAGTATGGAATTCAACCTTATCGGAGAACTAGAAACTTAGTTTATTATTACATAAGGAGAGAAGATGAAAAATAAGATCGCATTAACTGGTATAAAGCCAACTGGGCTTCCGCATATTGGAAATTACTTTGGAGCAATAAAACCAGCAATTGAGTTAACACAAAAGTATGATGCACGATATTTTATTGCAGATTATCATGCATTGAATTCAATTAGAGATCCCAAAAAGATCAAGGAAATGACTTATGAAGTAGCAGCCTCTTGGTTAGCTTGTGGTTTAGATCCTCAAAAAGCTTTAGTTTATCGTCAATCTCAAGTTCCTCAAACATTTGACCTTACATCCATCTTAATGGCATTTACACCAAAGGGTCTGATGAATCGAGCTCATGCTTACAAAGCTAAACTTGCAAAAAATAGTGAACTTAACAGAGATCCTGATGATGGTGTGAATATGGGCTTATTCTCATATCCTGTTCTAATGGCGGCAGATATTTTACTTTTTGATTCTGATGTAGTTCCTGTTGGCCAAGATCAAAAACAACATTTAGAGATGACGATCGATATTGCTCAATCTATCAATCATATCTATAATAAGGAGCTTCTGAAAATACCTGAGCCGATAATACATAAAACCACGCAAACTGTCAGTGGACTAGATGGTCGGAAAATGAGTAAAAGTTACGATAATACTATCCCACTTTTTTTAAAACCCAAAAAATTAAAAAAGCTTATTATGAAAATAGTAACAAATTCGCAGACAATTGAAGAACCTAAAGATCCTGATACATGTAATGTGTTTGCCTTGTATAAATTATTTACAAATCATGCTGAGCAAGAGGAGATGAAAAAAAAATATCGAGCAGGAGGTTTAGGCTGGGGACATGCTAAAACTGCACTATTCGAAAAAATGAATGAAAAATTAGCCCCATTTAGAGAAAATTACTCTAAAATAATAACCGATAAAGAATATATTGATAAAATTTTAGATGAAGGTTCAAAGAAAGCTCGAGAAATTGCATCAAAGAAAATGAAAATGCTAAAGCAAAATATTGGTGTAGGTTTTTAGCTTAGCAATGAATATTCTATTACTAATTTTGGGTTGACACTGGTAATCAAATAATAAATCTGTCCTTCACTAAAAGATAGGAGTTATGATGTTTACTTTTTTAATGATAATACATGTAATAATTTCGGTTGCTTTGATAATTGTTATCTTAGCTCAATCGAGTAAAGGTGGTGCATTGCAAGGTTTAGCAGGTGGTGCAGCATCTAACGTTTTAGGTTCTCAAGGAGCTTCAAAATTTTTAAAAAATGCTACCCAAATTTTAGCTGTACTCTTTATGATAAATTGTGTATTACTTGCTGTAAAAGTCAATCCCAGCAGTAAAACAAAATCTTCAAAAGCTATTGAGACAATGAAGAAAGAAAAGTCTAAAGAAACAACAAATGAAGATTTACCGGAACTTCCCTCAACAACTAAGCCAGCAGATAAGCCGGTAGAAGAATAATATAATCGCAGAAGTGGTGGAATTGGCAGACACGCAAGACTAAGGATCTTGTGCCCTTTTTTGGGTGTGCGGGTTCAAATCCCGCCTTCTGCACCATAAGTCTCCATAAACAATTTGCTTACTATAACTTTTTCCACAACAAACCACTATTAAACTAAACTTGATTTTGTAATGTTATTTTGTTTCTTGACAAAATCAAAATCAGATAGTAATTGTAAACTTGGAATAAAGGAGAATTTATGAAGACAAAGATTTCTTTTATGACATTAACAATTTTGATACTCACCACACTTAGTTTAGCAGAAAAAATTAAGCCACTTAAAAAACCTCAAAAAAATACAGTCTCTGTAGAGAACAAAACATCAGGTTCGCCAGAAGTAACAACCGGAAATTTTCAATATGGTACACCATTTCAAGCAAAGGAGTTGGTCACGAAGGCTGCTTTTTTTATGAAACATCATGATCTTAATGAAGCTTTTTCTGCATTTAGAGATAAGAGTAGTGACTATTTTGTGAAAGATCTGTATATTTTTGTTTTTGATATGGATGGGAATATGCTATGTCATGGAAAGGACGAAGATCTTATTGGCAGAAATCTGATCGATTTAAAAGATTCTAAAGGAAAATTATTCGTAAAAGATTTCATCAATATAATGGAAAGAAAAAAAAGTGGCTGGGTAGAGTATTATTGGCGTAATTACGAAACGCAAGAAATCGAGCAAAAGTTGACTTATTTAAAGAAAATTACTAACAATATTTTTATAGGTTGCGGTGCTTATTATACTAAGCGTTAGAAACTAAAATTGTTGCCACAGATAACCCATCCATTTATAGAATTATAGAAATAGGAAATATCGCCGTATGTTTCAGGCTCTGGAAATATCTCATCATCAAGATGAAATTGAAATGATGCTATTGCTGTATCCCCATTAATTTGAATATCAATTTCCAAAAAATCTATATTTGAATAACTGTTAATCCGTGATTCCCATACTATGGTCTCACTTCCGAAATTATAAAAGGAATCATTAGCTAAGTGACTGAAGTTGTGATGGTAATTTTCCATAATACTTTCGATATCACTAAAAGTAAATGCACTCTCTATCTCATCTAATATATCTAATATCTCCATCTTTGAAATATCCTCCGACGAAGTTGTATCACTACAAGAAATGGTAAAAAGAATTATAAATATTCCTAGAATAACTTTAAATTTCATTTCTTTCCAAAACTACCACATTTTCAAAGTGATATGTATGGGGGAACATATCAAAAGGTTTCATTTTTTTCACTTTATATCCTTCCTGCATAAGAAGTTTTACATCACGAAACTGAGTAGTAGGATTGCAACTGATATAAATTATTTTCTTGATGAAATCAGGTAAATTTTTTGTGATTTTTCTTGCTAAGCCTTTTCTGGGAGGATCGAAAATAATAGTATTCACGCTCTCTTCAACAACAATCTTATCCAATACGTTTTCTACATTAGAACATATAAATGTACAATTAGTAACATTATTTAATTTTGCATTATCCTTTGCATCACTTACAGCATTAGAATTATTTTCAATTCCGATAACTCTATGAACATTGTTAGCGATATTGATACTGATGGAACCAACTCCAGAATATGCATCGATAACAGTTTTCTCTTCATCCAGACATCTCTTCACAAAGTTGTATAATTGAGATGTAACTTGAGAATTTACTTGAAAAAATGAACGATAATGTAATTTATATCGCATCCCATTGATCTCATCAAAAATATGATCACGACCAAATAGAATTTTATCTGAATCACCTAAAATAACGTTTGTAGATCGGGAATTGATATTCTGTACAACACCTACAATATTAGAAAAAGATTCATTTAAAACTCGTACTAATTGTTTCGAAAATGGGATCTTGCGATTTTTAGTAACCAAGATCACAATAATTTCACCTGTTGCAACAGAATATCGAATACCTATATGCCGCGCGTTTCCTTTACCAGTAACCTCATTATAGATTCTCATATTTGAAGCTTTTAAATAGGAAACTACTACTTTACATATCTCATCAAATAATTCTGGTTGAATCAAACAATTTTTATGCTGAATTACATTATGACTTCTCTTTTCGAACATTCCATAAACAGGATTATTATTTTGTAGTGATAGTGGATAAAAACTTTTATTCCTATAATATTTATCCTGTTCAGGAAAGCCAATATCTTCTATAGTTGTAATTTCAATATCTCTAAATATTTCTCTAACAATTTGTTCCTGATATTCTAACTGTTTATCATATGGAATATGAAGCCAATCGCAACCTCCACAGCTTCCAAAAACTTCACAACCAGCATCATTTCTATATTTTGAAGCTTTTTTAATCTTTACTATTTTGGCAAATTTTACATTTTTTTTCTTGTGAACAACTTGCACATCGAGTATATCACCAGGAGTACTTTGGGGTACAAAGATAGGAGTATAATCTGAAAAACCCAGTCCATAGCCTTGATAGACTATTTTCTTTATTTTCAGATCACTTATCAATTTCATTGTTCTTCAATTTCTTAAACAATAGTTTCCATACGATAAATATAGCTTCCAGAACTACTTGCTTAGACATCTTTGATTGACCAGATCGACGATCAGTAAAGATAATAGGTATTTCTTTTATTTTGAATTTATTCTTCCAAGTTCGATAATTCATCTCGATCTGGAAAGAATACCCATCAGAAATTATATCATCTAAATCAATAGTTTCTAAAACCTTTCTTCTAAAACACTTAAATCCACCGGTTGGATCACAAATTTTCATACCTGTAATCACTTTTACGTATTTTGAGGCAAAGAAACTTAGTACCAATCTTCTTAAAGGCCAGTTCACGACATTAATTCCTTCAATATATCTTGAACCAATCACAAGATCATTTTCTTTGATCGCGTCCAACATTCTAAGAATGTCTTTCGGATTATGAGAAAAATCTGCATCCATCTCAAAGATATAATCAAATTTCTTTTTTATTGCATATTTAAAGCCTTCAACATAGGCAGAGCCTAATCCAGATTTCTTTTCGCGAGTTATCAAATGTACTTGATCAGTCTCTTTTATTTTCTCTAATACTATGTCAGAAGTTCCATCCGGAGAATTATCATCTACAATTAGAATATTTATATTCTCTTTTTGCTTCAATATAGCATCAATTATCTCGGGAACATTTTCAGCTTCATTATAAGTTGGTATTATTACTAAAGTTTTCATTTTTTATCCATATTATTTTTTAATAGTTGAGCCTCTGGAACTTTTTTGTTTGGTTTTGCTGGAACACCTAACCAAATTTCTTCAGAAGAGACATCTTTTGTTGCAACGCTACCTGCAGCTACCACACCATCTTCATGTATAGTTTTCCCAGGTAGTATTGTCGAATTCACACCTATACGACTTCCTTTTTCCATAACTACACCCTTAAAATATTGATAACGCTCTTCATCACGTCCCATATAATTATCATTGCTTGTAGTAGCAGCTGGAGCTACGAAACAATAATCAGCAATCTCAGAATATGCAGTTATATAACTATTAGTCTCAAATTTACATCTTGAACCTATGTTCACAAAATTCTCTATTGTTACATTTCTACCGATTATATTCAAATCACCTATTTGCACATTTTCTCTGATCGTTGCTAAATCAGCTATTAAACAATTTTTTCCTATCTTACTTTGACAATATATTACAACATTTGCTCCAATTTGACATTGATCTCCAATTTTTGAGTTTTCTAAGTTAGAATCTACTTTGAAAATACTCCGAGGTGAACTAAGAGGTTTTTTACCAATTATTGTATTATCATCAATTCTTACATTATTACCAATTTCACTACCTGCATGAATGACAACATTATGACCTATCATACATTTCTCACCGATTTTTACATTATCAGAAATCACACAATTATATCCAATTTCCGTATGATCTCCAATTTCAGAAGATTCAGCTATGTGATGATTCATCATTACCTCCAAATTATGATAAATCATTTTTTAAGATAGTAGTTTG
>LSCM01000005.1 GCA_001577185.1 Cloacimonetes bacterium TCS62
TATGAAGATTCCTGATCAAATGAAAAATAATTGAATCGGTTACTTCCGGAGTTTTACCTATCCATTGCGGATTGTTCTGATCGACAAAACACTCATTACAATAACAAGCGGGACAGACATTACGACAAGCATAACAACGAATACATTTGGAATATTCATCCTTCACTAACTCCCATCGCTCTTCCGATGATTTTGCTTCAAATTCTTCGATGAACTTATATTCATCCTTCTTATCAACAGATTCGCGTGGTTTTCCAATAAAAATGTCGGATTCCGGTGCGTCCGGATAACAACAAGAAAGACAAGCATCACAAAGAACTTCTTTTAATTGTATCGTTTGCTTAAAATCTCTACCCGTAACTTTCAGCTTGTCTTCAGTTATCTCATAATCCAGAACTTCTTTATCATCAGTTTTTTTCAAAACTTTTTTGTGTTCTATGATTCCCCTACAAGGTACACCAATGACAACTACATTTTCGCGTTTTATTTGCTTTTCTACTGTATAAAGTACGATAGAACGAGCATCACAGCCTTTTGTTATAACAGCTATTTTGTCATAAATTTTACCCAGTTTACGTTTGTCTTTTGTAAAATAGGTGGTAAGATTATTTCGGCAGGTTTCATCAAATATCAATTTATCCACATCATCTGCGGATTCAATGAAAACAGGTGAAGAAGTAAGCGGTAAAGTACCTTTCTGCCAACCTATTACCATATCTACTTTCTTATCTGTTAGTAATTGTTTAACCTCTTTATGTAATTTTTCTATCACTTTTTTTCTCCCTTCACTAATCTTCTGGAAGGACCAATTTCTTTCACTTCTTTTGTGATCTTTGTAATAATATTTGCAAAGCGTTCACCTTCACCAGCAGAGATCCAAGAGAATTGAATTCTCTCTGGTTGAATACCGATATATTCTAACAATGGTTTGATAGTAGAATAACGTCTACGAGCGACAAAATTACCTGACAGGTAATGACAATCGCCAGGATGTCAGCCACTTACCAAAATTCCATCAAATCCGCTCTGTAGGCTTTTCATAATAAAAAGTGGATCTACTCTACCAGAGCACGGAATTCTGATAACACGAACATTTGGTGGATATTGCATTCTGGAAACTCCTGCCAGATCTGCTCCAGCATAGGAACACCAGTTGCATAAAATTGCCAGAATTTTTGGTTGCCAGTCTTTCATAAAAAACTCCGTTTTTCTTTCAATTTATAATTAATAATTAATAATTAATAATTGAAAAATAATCTGATTTTCGAAGATACTTTCTTTCACTATACTATCTCTTAATTATTATTTTTTCTTCATCGTTTTAATTATGCTTGTAAGAAGTTTTATTATTTCTATCAAGTCGGGTAAAATAGATTCAACTTCTTTTTCTGTAAGATATTCATTTTTTAATAATTCAAGCCAATATTCCGTTTCACTCGCTTCTTTCAGAGAAATGCTTAACTTAGAAATAAAATCCTTCTCACTCTGAGCATATTTTCCTTCTCGAATATTTGAACCAATACTCGTTCCGCTTCTTAGCAATTGTTTTGATAAGATATACTCCTTTTTCTCTAATGTTAAATATTTATATAATTTAACAATGCGTTTCGCAAAGCTAAAAGTCTTATCCATCAAAACATTATCTTTCAAAATTTTCTCCAAAATTAACACAAAATCATTTCAAAACACATTATTAATTATTAACTATTAATTATTAATTATTAATTAAAATGTCCGTCATTTCCAGTGAATCAAATGCAGCAAACAGCTGTTCATTACTAAATCCTCTTAAATCCAAAGCTCCACATCTACAAGAAGCTACACAAGCACCACAACCCTTACATAATGCATCATTTATTACTGCTACTTCCTCTTCCGGATCAACCTCAATTGCTTTGTAGGCACATACTTCTTCACAGTAACCACAACCAGTACATCTTGCAGTGTTTATCTCCGCAATAGTACCTTCAGCTAAAATCGCTTTTTTATTTAGGAAGGTCATCGCTCTACTTGCTGCAGCTTTAGATTGAGCGATTGTTTCATCCATATCTTTTGGATGATGTGCTAAGCCAGCAACGAAGATACCTTCAGTAGCAAAATCAACAGGACGCAATTTAACATGAGCTTCTAAGAACATACCATCTGTATTGAGCGAAATTTTTAGCATTTTTGCTAAATCATTGTTTTCTTCCGGGGCATCAATAGCAGCAGCCAAAACCAGAAGATCTGCTTCGACTTCTACCTCTTTATCCATTATCGGATCAAAGACAGTAACATTAACTTTACTATCAGGGTCAAATTCGTCCACGATCTTCACATCCGGTTTATTATCTACATCATAATTGATGAACATAGCACCTTTATCTCTCAGTTGAGTATAATACTTTTCTCGGAAACCATAAGTTCTAATATCACGATAAGCCACGTAGATATTAACATTGGGGAACTTCTCTTTCAAAGTGAGAGCATTTTTAATAGATTTTGTACAACAAACACGGCTGCAATACATACGTTCTTTTTCTCGAGAACCAACACATTGGATCATTACAACATTTTTTAACTTTTGCTTCGGGAATGCTCCTTCATGCAGCATTTTTTCAAATTCAACTTGAGTTATAATCCTATCTGATTCACCATAACAATATTCTTTTGTTTTATGTTCATTAGCACCTGTTGCTACTATCACAGCTCCATGCTCAAGAAATTTATCTTTATTTGTATCTTTATCAATTATTTTAGTTTTAAAATTCCCAATATATCCACTAATTTCGCTGATCTCAGTATTTTTATAAAGATGAATAAGCTCATTATCAGAGATCTTTTTAATCATATCTTGCAATTTAACTTGAGGGTCATTTCCAAAATTATAAAATATCTTTCGCATATTACCACCAAGTTCATTCTCTTTTTCAATGAGAAATACCTCATGCCCACTTTCAGCAATTGATAAAGCTGTGGTCATTCCTGCTAAACCAGCTCCAATGACCAAGGATTTTGGATTGATCTCTATTGGTAATCTATCTAATGAAGTAATATTCCGAGCTTTTGCAACTCCCATATTCACTAGATCTTTTGATTTTTCTGTTGCTTTTTCAGGTTCATCCATGTGAGCCCATGAACACTGATCACGAATATTTGCCATCTCAAAAAGATAAGGATTTAATCCGGCTTCAGAAATAGTCTCACGGAAAAGAGGTTCATGTGTTCTAGGAGTACAAGCTGCCACAACCACTCTATTTAAATTGTGTTCTTTGATCCTCTTCTTTATTGTATTCATGCAATCCTGAGAGCAGGCATACATTAAGTCTTCCGAATGCTCCACATTTGGGAGCTTAGCAGATTCTTCCGCTACATTTTTTACATCTACAACACCGGCGATATTGATTCCGCAATGACATACAAAAGTACCAACACGAGGACGATCCCCAGTTTCATCTATCTGTGGAACTGCATTTTTCTTTTCCTCTAATTCTTGTCTATCCAGTCGTAAATATTTCAAAGCTTCTGCTACTGCACCTGAAGAAGAGATTACAGATTCAGGAATATCTTTTGGTTCATTCGCTGTACCACAAACATATATCCCTTTTCTGGTAGTTTGAAGAGGATTGAATTTATCAGAACGAATAAAGCCATATTCATTTAATTTAATATCTAATTTATCTGCTAATTTGGGTACATTTTTTCTAGGTTGTAAACCAATTGATAGTACTACCATATCAAATGTTTTGAATTTTACATCTCCATTCTCCAAAACGTATCGAAGTTTTAGGTCACCATTATTTTCTTCAGTTATCTCAGAAACTTTTGATTTTACAAAATCGACATTGTAGGTATCTTTGGCTTTTTCATAATATTTATCAAAATCTTTACCAAAAGCTCTGATATCCATGTAAAAAATAGATGGACTTAGGTCTTTTATATGCTCTTTAGCTATAGTGGCTTCTTTGATAGCGAACATGCAACAGGCCGAAGAACAGTAATTATGGTCGATGCTTTCATCACGAGACCCGACGCATTGAATAAAGGCAATAGATTTTGGTTCTTTCTTATCAGATGCACGAACTACATGACCACCCATAGGTCCTGAAGCAGATAGCATTCTTTCAAAATCTAGTGAAGTAACAACATTCTCAAATTTATGATATCCAAAATGTCCAAAGCCAATGGGATCAAAAGGATCTATTCCAGTTGAAACGATCACTGCTCCCACATTTAATTCGATCTTTTTATCCTCATCTTCATAATTGATTGCATCAGCAGGGCAAACTTTTTCGCAAAGTTGACAAACACCTTTGGTCAGATAAAGACAATTTTCTTCATCAATAGTGTATTCTGCTGGGATACTCTGTAAAAAATAACGCGATATAGCTCCTCTTGTTCGCAGTCCTTCATCAAATTCATCATCGATCTTAACTGGACATTTTTCTTCACAAAGTCCGCAAGAAACGCATTTCTCAGGATCTACATATTTGGCCTTCTCTATGATCTTAGCAGTAAAATCACCAGGATTACCTATTACGGAATCTATTTGGCTGTTAATATGAATTGTAATATTATCATGTCTTGCACATTCACTCATCTTAGGTGCAAGAATACACATAGAACAATCATTTGTCGGGAATGTCTTATCCAACTGTGGCATTCTACCACCTATAGTCGGAGTCTCTTCTACTAAATGTACATCTAATCCCATTTCCGCTAGATCAAGAGAAGCTTGAATACCAGCAATTCCGGCTCCAATAACCATTACAGTTCTACTTTTTAAACCCATATATTTTCCTTACAATAGATACTTAATAAATTTCATTATAGAAATATCTCTTTTTTTGTGGAATTCTCTCCCATATCAGATACTTTTTTTGCGAATTCATTTCCAACTTGTGCAAATTTTTGACCCTCGGAAGCCGATATCCAGGTAAGTCTTAAGCGATCGTTCTCCAATCCCAGATTTTCAAAAATTTTCTTAACTATAGCAGTGCGACGACGAGTATGGTAATTACCAACCTGGTAATGACAATCACCGGGATGTCAGCCACCCACCAAAATTCCATCTGCCCCACGTAAGTAAGATTTTACTAGGAACACAGGATCAACTCTAGATGAGCACATAACTTTTATTGGCAATATAGCAGGGGAGTATTGAGAACGATTAATTCCAGCTAGATCTGCACCTGTATATGAACACCATTTACACAAAAAACTAATTATTTTCGGTTGAGATTTATTACTCATGATTTATCTCCAAATATGCCGTTGCAATTAAGACCATCGCAACGAGAAAGGATATAGAATTTTGATTTCGAACTTTTTATTCTTCATCATCCATAATTCCTTGTACATTTTTCATTATTATTAATTTTGAAATTGTGATTTCATACTTATTTCCCTAATTCAGGGAATTCCTCTTCTTTATAGATCATTACAGGAATTTCTTCATCAATATCTCTTCCTGCTTCAAAATCGAACATTGCAGCTGTTTCTTCACCTATTTTCTTAAAAACATCAGCAACAGGTATATCAGCAGGACAAACATCAGAGCACATCCCGCAACCCACACAGGAAAAGCTCATATGTGATAGCCTTCCTAAATGAAAAAATATTGTGTCGGGAGGAAGCCGAATAGCTCCTTTTTCTTTTAGTTCTTTCTCTAATATCGAGTTATTATAATCGTAATTGAAGGAATCAAAATCACATAATGTGCAGTAGCAGATCGGGCACACTGAATTGCAACCATGACAGCCAATACATTTACCAAAAATATCTATTAGTCCCTCAAGACCGGAATCTTTTGTATCGACTTTACTAAATAATTTTTCTTGATTCTTCGCTCTATTTTCTAATATATCATTTAAAATTTGTGGATCGAAAGCAGATTTCTTAGTTTCGATATCAAAATCATCTAATAATTTTATTGCTTTATCATTTTGTAAATATACTTTTCCGTTTTCTTCACCAACAAGTGAAATAAAGATATCAGAATTGGTAGGTGTAATATGCTGACAAGCCGAACATACTTTTCTTATATCATCTGGAATTTCTGCATTCTTGACAGCCTTCCAATAATCGTCTAATTTCTTTTTTACTTTATCTTCAGCATTACTTTTTAATGTGAAAACTCCACCACAACTAAAAGTAATGAAAATAAAGTTATCCATCTGCCCCTGTTCTCTTTTTGCTAATTCCACAAAAGCACGATATTCACAAGGCCTAACAATAGCGACGATAGGTTTTTCTACAGGGGTGAATCTAGCTAGCAGTTGACCTGAATTTACAGGCATTATGGGATGTAATGGAGCAATTTCATCTAAATTATCTGCATCAGTTATTAACCCATAATCCACAGAACCTTTTTTATTAATTTTTCTTAGAGAAAAGATAGCACTTACTTTTTCTGACTTCAGTAAATATTTTAAAAATTCATGCAAAGTCTTTTCAATTGGATCTTTTGTTTGTAATAATCTACTCATGCTCACCTTCCTGAGCTTCAGCACTTTTTACCATTTCCCCAAGTTCACCAAGTTCATTTAATTTATACTCTTTCATTGGAAGTGCATCCCCAACACTAGCTCCAGCTGAATACTCAAATGTTTCTTGCGTTTGAGCTGCAACATAGCTAAAGATCTTTGCCACTGGTATGTTAACCGGGCAGGCGTCTGAACAAAGGCCACAACTTACACAAGATAAACTCATATGAGCCATTCTGCCCGTATGGAACATAATCCGATCTAATGGTAAAGATGTTGCCCCTCTATCTTTAGCTCTCATTAAGACTACATCTGAATTGGGTTTTGCTGCGGAAGTATCGAAATAACACTGCCGACAATAACAGATGGGACAAGAACTTTGACAATTATGACATCCGATACAGTCTGCAAAAGTTTCTGTTAATTTTGAAAATCCTTCAACTTTGGTTTTTACAGTTTTAAATGTTTCTTCTCGTTTTTTCACTCTTTTCTTTTTCTTTTCGTCAATTGCCTTCTGCCATTTTTGCAAATCAGTTTCTGCTTTTAAATCAAGCTTCTGCAATAGATTTTCGCCTTTTTTACTATTTGTGACGAGAAATAATTTATCCGCATTAAATCCGAAGTGAAGATCAGTAGCAGAAAGAGAAAAATTATCACAAATCTTACAAACAGGTTTTACATCATTATGATTTAAATTATTCTCCGATAACATTTTTTCAAATTTTTCATCACCAGTTTTTGGATCTGCAATATAATCTTGCATTGGAATTGCACCTACACAATCATAGCTAAATAGAGTAACATCATCCAAATTTACCTGATTAAGTTTTGTTAATTCCACAGTAGCTCGAATTTCGCAAGGTTTCATTAAAGCAGCGATCTTAAGAGTTCCTTTTCCTTTTCTTGTGTATCGTTTCAGTGCTTTTGCTGCATTCACTGGCATTATTGGTGCAAGTGGTTGTGCATTGTTGAGAATCTTCTTATCTTTTATCATGATCCAGGCAAAAGAATCACCTGAAGGTATTTTCATTGGTAACATAACTGCATCAAAGATATTCTTTTCAAATAAGTCCTGAAAAAAATCGAGAATTGCAGTTTGATATCCACTTACCTTTTTAATTAATGCACCTTTTTCAGAAATTTTATTCATTAACAATTTCTCCTAGCTAAATTATACACTCTTTTATTAAATTGTAATGTTTCATCTCAATACTTCTTTTACCTCTTGGTATAATTGAGGATTAGTAAAATGTTTTGAAACTATAGAACCAGATGGGCAGCTCCCTACACAATTTCCACATCCTCTGCAAATTGCTTCATTCACAATTGAAATCCCTTTATCATCATCAAAATAAATAGCACCAAATCCACAAACATCCAGACATGTCTTACAACCAGTACAATAGGCTTCTAATATTTCTGATACTTTAACTTCCGGTGTAATTTTTTCTCCTGGTATTAGTTGGGTAAAGATTTTCCCGGAGGCAGCTTGTGCTTGCAACATGGTTTCAGTTATACCGGTTGGTCCATGTGCTCCACCAATTACAAATACTCCATCTGTATTGGTTGAAACCGGATCGATCTTTAAATGTGCTTCCTGATAAAAACCCGTTTCGTGTAACTCAATATTTAATTCTTCCGCTAATTGCTTAGTTTGTTTTGTAGGGATCATAGCCGTTCCTGTAATGATCATATCAACATCCATTTTTTGCTTCACATCTGAAATATCGGTATAATCTATTTTTGTTCCTTTTATTATTGAATCTTTGATTCTGATAAATTTGATACCTTGTCCCTGAACTTTATCATAGAAATTTTCATCTTGTTTATGAGGTAGACACATGTGTTTATAGAGTTGAGTAACCTCTATTTGAGAAGATTGTTCTTTTATTAACTTAGCTACTTTTAAAAGGTATGTACAGCACACTTTTGAACAATATCCAACTTCCGGTCTTCCTACACAATGTATCAAGGCGACCTTTTTGGGTTCTTTACCATTTTGCATAATAATTTTACCACTTGTGGATAGCATTTCTTCTATTTCCAGTGCATTGTAAACTTCATCATCAGTTTTAACATTATAGGAATCTAGTACTTTATGATCAAGTAACTCAAAACCGGTTGCCACTACAATAGCTCCAGCTAATAATTCTGTTGTTTTATCTGGTTTATTTACGTCCTTTATTTCTATTTCAAAATTTCCTAAGAAACCGACCGCTGATTCCAATTCCGTATTTGTGAATACTTTAATATATTGATTATTTTCTATTTCAGAAATTTTTTGATGTAAGACATTTAGACTCACACCTTGTCTTGGAAGTAACTTTGTAAGTCTAGCAGATTTACCACCTAATTTCTCATTTTTTTCAATAAGAAATACTAGACGATCTTCACCTGCAAGCGTAAGTGCTGCTTCCATTCCAGCGATTCCACCACCTACGATCAAAACATCCGGATTACTATCTAAGTGTTTTTCTTCTAACGCTTGTTGATACAACACTCGGTCCATACCACCATGGATCATGCGAACAGCTTTCTTAGTTGCCTGCTCTTTATCCGGAGTAACCCACGCACATTGTTCTCTTATGTTTACCATTTGATACATAAATGGATTAAGTTGTGTTTTTTTACATATTTCCATAAATGTAGTATCATGATCTCTTGGTGAACAAGCTGCTACAACAAGATGTGTAATATTGTTATCCTTGATCTCTTTTTCCAAGAATTTCTTACCTTCTACAGAACATAATAATTTGTGATTTTTTACAACAAGTTCTTTATCTTGGAAATCCTCAAGTTCTGAGATATTTTGTTTTATTTTATCTATATCTACTTTTGATGCAATGTTAGGACCACATTCACAAACAAATATTCCTACTTTTTCACTCATAATGTTTCCTTTAACAGCAATCTTTAGAGCTACACAGTGTTATAACAATTTTATGGGTGTTCATATTCATCTTGGTTATTTATCCTTTAGAAGTGATAATATTCCTGCCACAGCTGCTTCCGATTGAATGACTGAATTTTGTATATCTTTAGGACCTTCAATACAACCAGCTACAAATATTCCAGTTTTAGAAGTATTAACAGAGCCTACTCTAAATGGTTGTGCTTCTATAAAACCAAATCTATCTTGCTTTACTCCCAACACCTTGGCTAACTCATCGCTACCTTTGGCTGGAATTAATGCATTGGCTAAAATTACCATATCAACTTTTAAGTCTTGTGTTTCGTCTTTATTATCTAGATATTTAATATTTATCTTACCTTGTTTTTTGGTGATCTTCATTTTATCTTTATCGGATTGATATATAAATTTAGAAGAGTTCTCTTTTACATCTTGATGAAATTTCTGATAAGTTTTATCCGGTAAGCAGATATCGGAATAGATATTGTATACTTTAGCATCCGCAAGTTTGTGATGGATAAAATGTGCATGTTTAGAAGAAGCTGTACAACAAACATTTGAGCAATAATTTGTTTCTGATCTACCAACACAATGAATTATAGCAACAGATGAGGGAATAGTTTCCCCATCTCTCATTACAAGTTTTCCCTCTGTTGGTCCATTTTCAGCAAAAAGTCTTTCGAATTCCATTGCTGTATAAACTTCAAGTAATTCACCATAACCCAAATTTTCCATAGAACTTACATCAAGAAGATCATAACCTGTTGCTGCAAGAATAGCTCCTGCTTTCAATTCGATCTTTTCATCTTTTTCTGTAAAATCAATTGCGCCGAACATACATGCTTCTTCACATTTCTTACAGTCTTCCTGACCAGAAAGGTTCAAACATTTATCTGCATCGATGACCGGTACATTTGGCAAAGAACCAGAACAGGGAACATAAATCGCCTTTTTCTTCGTTAAATTTTCTTCCCATTCATTCATTTGTGAAATTGGACAAACTGGATAACATGCACCACAACCAAGACAAGCTTCAAGGTTTACATATCTTGCTTTCTTATTAATTTCCACCTTAAAGTTACCAGCATTGCCACTTATTTTGCTTACTTCACTTACTGTATGTACATTAATGTTACCATCTTGCAAGATCTCTTGCTGTATCGGAGCAACCAGACAAGTTGAACAATCTAAACTGGGAAATGTTTCTTCGTTCTTAATTGTCTTACCACCAATCAAGGAAAGTTTTTCTATTAATGTCACCTTTTTCCCTGCTTTAGAGAGCATCAGACTGGCTTCCATTCCGGCAATTCCAGAACCAATTATTGCAATATTATCTGAATAATCCATATTTATTCCTTACATTTTGATTTTGAAACTGCATTTTCAATAGTATATTGTATTGCTTTTAGTATTTTCATTAATTATTCATATGTGAGTATTTTGTCTAATTGGACTCGGTCCCAATTGTTTTATTTTATCTGCGAAGTCATTCACTACTTGAATATATCTCTTACCTTCAGAAGCAGAAATCCAACTTAATTGAATTCTTTCAGAGTCTATTTTTAATGTTTGAAAAACTTTTTTTAATAGTGCAAATCTTCTACGAGCATAATAATTACCAACCTGGTAATGACAATCACCCGGATGTCAGCCGGCAACCAGAATACCGTCTGCTCCATTGTAATATGTATTTAATAGTAAATTCTGGTCTATTCTGCTAGAACACATAACACGAACAACGTTTAATGAAGGATTTATTTCTTGTTTAGATGCACCCGCTAGATCCGCAGCTGCATATGTGCACCAATTACAGAGAAAACCAACGATCTTAGGTCGAAATTCTTTCATCTTTCCTCAATGCAAAAAAAAAGGGGAGTACTCAATAATAGCGTACTCCCGATTATTAATTAAAGTTGAATCTGAGCTGTATGATTGCCAGATCCATCATCCATGCAGTAAAGCAATGTTTTACCTGTCTTCTCACACCAAGCTTTGATATCTGTTGGGAATGAAGGACAATCTGCTTTTACTTCTAAAATATCACCATCTTCCATTTTGGGGATAAAAGCTACTACTTTTAAAATTGGTTGAGGACATTTAAGTCCCATACAATCTAATTCTTTTGTTGCCATTTTCTTCTCCTCTTTTATTTATTAGAATGAAAAAGTAAGATCTGAACCACCAGCTCTGGCTACAAATGTTGTGGCGCCCACAACCTCGCAACCATCAATGAGATCTTCTTCTTTTAATCCATGCACTCCAAATCCAAGCTCACAAACTAATACTTGGGTATTCATCATCTTTAAGCCTTCCCATAATTCTAGTAAATCAGGCAGCTCCGGAGCTGCATCGTTGAGTTCTTTCAGTTTATCGCCTACAAACATAGGTAATGCACTTGGTAAAATAAAAAGAATTACGTCGTCTCCACTAGCTGCAGCTGACACTCCAATTGTTGCAGCTGGATAGATATTCTTAACATCTGAACCATTTAGTGTAATCGATACTTTTCCCATTTCATTTCCTCCTTTATGGGGTAAACTTTTAATATTATTAAGTAAAGAACGTCAAGTAAAAATATTGTGATCTTATCTCTGAAACCCATTGCTATTATTGCACTTTCGTAAATATTTGGTTAATTATAAAATTATCTATTTTTTATATTTAAGACTGTTAAGTAATTTTGTTTTCTTTGCTTTTTCTGGAATATTACGGGTTCCACCATAAACAGCTTTTATCCATTCTCCATAGATAGGATTTGGTAAGATGATAAATTTCTGACCAAATTTATCTTTAACTTTATCTATTTCTGCAAATCTTTCCTTAATATTTTTCATTCTAAAAATATCATCAAAATCGATCAGATTATCCCCAATCAAAAGAATTATTTCATAACTTTTCGATACTTTTTGTCTTCTTATTCCTTTATTTGATGATTGATTTTTTAATAGTATTTGCGATTCTTCTGCTTGTGGAAATTTCAGTTTTTTTAGATTATTCAATGAACCTTTTAAATGTCTCAGTCTTCTGTTTGAGAGATAAAAGATCTTGTACCCATTTTCATCTGCATAATTCAAGAATGATAATGCACCAGGAACAGCTTGACATTTAGCACTTGCTATCCAAGCATCAAAATCCTCATGATAACTCAATCCATCTAAGATCATTTGTGCTTCAAAAAGACTATTATCTAGTACAGTTTCATCAAGGTCTACAATTACAGCCTTGGGTTTTCCATAATTTTTTTTCAAATCTTCTTCTAATCTTGTTCTAGCTGTATTATACGCTTGATGACAAAGAGCTTGATACTCCACAGAAGTTCTTTGCCATACAACTGCATTGACCATAGCGTTTTGAAGAAAATTCAAATCTTGTGATGATAACATTGATGAAACAATTAAGATTATCAGCGTTATCAGAATATATCTTTTCATCATACAACTCCTTGTGCAATAGCACTATATCATAAGTTATTTCATATCATAGATTTAATCTTTGAAATTAAAGTTTTATAAATTTCTTCAAAAATATAACCAACATGTACTCTATTAGTAAAATCTATTTTATCGACATTTATCTCAAGAATATTGCCTTTATGGAATCCGAATTTCACTACATCTTGCCCATATGTTTTGTATAGTTGATTCAGAGAACGAATTTCACTCTTTGTCCAACCACCCTCGATCTCCATTTCACGGCCACGTTGTTGGATTCTATTCCAAGCCAGGTCAGTGCTACCCTGTAGTATAATCATAAGGTCAGTTGAAGGTATTTTATCGGATTCCTTTTTAAATTTTGCAGTTAGTAAATCCAATTCATTTTTACTAAGATATCCATCCTTATAGAATTGGTAGCAAAATACAAGTAGATCTTCTGGTAAAGAACGATCTAGAACATATGATTTTCCAGAATCACTAGCAATACACTTTTGTTTTTTTCTCATTTTCAGAAAATGAAGTTGCAGATCATAACAGTATTTTGCTTTATCTTTAAGAAACTTCTCAAGGAGGGGATTCTTCTCTGGATTCTCGTATAAACCATGAATTTTTAAACTTCTCTGCATAATGGCTGTAAGCGTAGATTTACCTAATCCTACATTTCCAGCTACTGAAATAATTTTCGGGTGCTTTCTAAGATATTTTTCTAACTTTGTTTCAGCATCTATTGCCTTGAGCGTTGCTGCAGTTTCAGGTAATGTAACCCATTGACTAATTCCTGGAGTAGTTACTCGAAGTTCTAAAGTTCGTATTTCCTCTGCAATTCTTTTAACTGTTTTTTCCAAATAAGCATCAATTGGAGTATCCACATTTGCATCTATTTCTAGTACATGACAATTAGCATGTTTGTTAATAAATTGTTCATAAAGTTCATTGAGTTGTTTAAGATAATCATTTGGGATCAATGTTTCACTTTCTCTACCACGTTCTTTTATTCTCTTTTGGAGAGTTTTCACATTAGCTTTTAGGTATACTATCAAATCTGGAGCAGTAATATTTTCGGTCATAAGATTATATGTTCTTTGATAGGCTAGAAATTCTTCCTGATTCATGTTCCCCAGAATTCTTTGCGCCATCCCAAAAATATGGTAATCCTCTGCTAAAGTACGATCCTCCAAAACTATTCCTCTGCATCCTTCAATTTTGTTTTGTCTGGATAATCTTCCATTAAAAAATTCTATTTGTGCAACAAATGCATTTTCAACCGGATTTTCATAAAATGCGTCTAAAACATCAGGATTGAACTTTTCCTTGAATGAATAAACTTTTTCATTGCCTGTATTCGGTATGGTAGATAGCAGTATTTTATTCAAAGGTTCACTACACGCAGCTTTTACAAGAGTTGATTTACCAACCCCAATATTTCCTACTATACCAATTCTTAAATGTTCCATTTAATTAGTCTTACCGAATAATTCATAATCATCTAACTTTTGGTAATATCTTTCTATAAGTACATAGGAGAAAGGCAAAGAAACAATTAATCCAACACCCAAAAATGCTAGACCGATCAAATTCACAATAAGTACTTGAAACATAATTAATGATTGTTGCCATCGCGTTTCTGCACTTGCTTTATAGCACATTATCGCTGCTTTAACTGGATTGACTTTTTTTCTGTAGACTAATAAAAGCATGGGAAACATTATTGTGATCCAATATAATACTAAGACAAAACGAACTAGGTGTAAAATAGGATCTACTATCACTCCCAGCATAAAGCCTGTGCAGATAATTTTCAAAAGAAAAAAATAAATTATATTCAATAATGTTAGTAAAAAGTATTTCGGATATAAGTTTAGGGTCTTAAAATATTTTTTGATAGTAAAGGGATGTTCAAAAAAGTTTTCTTTCATACCAAATGGAATTAGTGTAAATGGAACTAGAAGTAAAAGAATCAAATTCATAAAAACATACGTAGATGTATTCAGCGATTCTGCCAAAGTGTTTCTGAAGAGCACACTAATAATAATAGCTAAAAAGGATGTAAATAAAATAAAAATAGCAAAAGGATAGTACTGAGATTTTATTTTCCTAAACTTCTTCCAAACTTTATCAAATACTTGTTTTGCAGATAGATCTGTAGATAATGCAGCAGTTGGTTCACCACAAATCTCGCAAAATATTGCCTGTTTTTTAAGTTCATTATTACATCTTTTTTTTATAGATTTACCGTTTTTAGTTTTTGTTTTAACAGTTCCTTTGCATTTCATCCATACATCTCCTACGTTTAAAGTTAATATTAAAAAGGAAAATTCTTAGTAGCTGCTTTTTTGTCAATTTGAAAGTTCTTTACAATTTTCTTTATGTTAAATTATTGAACTACATATTGAGATTTGGAGGATGTTATGTATAAACTAAATGTTACGACCCACTTTTCTTCAGCACATAAATTAAATGGATATGAAGGAGCTTGTAAAAATCTGCATGGTCACAATTGGAAAGTACGTTTAGGTATAAAATGTTATAAAGTTGATGATATTGGAATGACAATTGATTATGGAATAGTAAAAAAGATCTTGAACGAAATTGTTAATGAACTGGACCATCAATATTTGAATGATCTCCCATATTTTACAAAAAATAATCCTACTTCAGAGAATATAGCTAAATATCTATATAATCAAGTTAAAGGTGAGATCAATTCTGAGTATTGTAAAATAGCTGAGCTTGAAATATGGGAATCTGATAAAACTTCCATGGTTTATTTTGAAGAATAGTTGCAAATCTGATAAATTATACTAACCTAATATAATATAAATTGATTTGCTAAAACTGTTTATTTAAGCCTTTCATTTGGCAAAGGAAAAGAATGAGAATAGTTCAATCTGAATTTACTAAAAGCGCAATTTTTCCCCAAGATTATCCCTCGTCCGCTTTTGCAGATATTGCTTTCGTTGGTAGATCAAATGTTGGAAAATCTTCTTTAATTAATGCTGTATTAAATAGAAAAGCATTAGCAAAGGTGAGCGCATCACCCGGTAAAACAAGACTTTTAAATTTTTTTAAAATAAGATTTAAAATTGATGAAACTGGGCAAGAAGGTTTCCTACATTTTGTAGATCTACCAGGTTATGGTTATGCAAAAGTTAGTAATTCTGAACGTAATGCTTGGCGTAAAATGATAGGAACATACTTTACCGAACGCATACAGTTAAGAGGTGTTATCTCTATTGTAGATATTCGACATAGAGCAGATCCTAAGGATAAAATGATGGTTGAAATGCTACGCAATAGTAATGTTCCATTTCTTATAGTCGCTACAAAATGTGATAAGATCAAAAAGACCAAAATACAATCTCATCTTAAAAATTTACAAAACGATCTAGTAATTGAACAAAATCAAATTACTAGTTTTTCAGCATTAAAAAAACTGGGAGTTCAACAAGTAATATCATGGATTTCTGGAAAAATTTTGTAATACAATTTGACATTATAATTTAATTTATTAATATTATAAAAATTTAGAAAAGGATTTAGATGTTAGAAAAAATAAAATCCCCAAACGAAGTTAGAAAGCTCTCAAATAAGGAACTTAAAGAATTAGCTTTTGAAGTTCGCAAAAGAATAATTGAAGTTACAGCAAAAAATGGTGGGCACGTAGCACCAAGTTTAGGTACTACTGATCTAACGATCGCATTACTTAAAATGTATAACCCCCTAAAAGATCGAATTATTTGGGATGTTGGCCATCAATCATATGCTTATAAGATCCTTACTGAAAGAAATGATAGATTTGACACTCTACGACAATATAATGGCATAAGTGGATTCAATAATATTTTCGAAAGTAAATACGATGCTTTTGGAGTAGGTCATGCCAGCACATCGATCTCTGCTGCTTTGGGTATCGCGATAGCTAGAGAAAAACTAAACAAAGAAGGTAGAAGTATTGCCATTATCGGTGATGGTGCTCTTACCGGAGGAATTTCTTTTGAGGGATTGAATCAAGCTGGTCATCTCCAGAAAGATATGCTAGTTATTTTAAATGATAACAATATGTCTATTTCTAAGAACGTGGGAGCATTACAGGCATATCTCACTAATATTCTGGTAAGTCGTTCCTATAACTCACTCAGAAATGTCATATGGAAATTTGTACAATTTTTCCCTGACCACCTCCGCAGAAGAACGATAATGAGTGCAAGAAAACTGGAAGAAAACATTATTAATACATTAGCTCCAAACATTATTTTTGAAGATCTTGGTTTTAAATATATTGGACCAGTTGATGGACATGATATCCCAAGAATGGTGAAGATCTTTAGAAAAATAAAGAAGAATCTTAGTGGACCAGTTTTTATGCATGTTGTTACAAAAAAAGGGAAAGGTTATGAACATGCAGAGGATAATGCTCCTAGATTTCATGGCTTAGGTCCATATGAGATCAAAACAGGTAAATCAGTGAAAAACAAATTGAGTACATATTCTACAATTTTTGGTGATGTACTTTGCTCAATTGCAGAAAAAAATAAAAAGATCATGGCAATTACTGCAGCTATGAAAAATGGTACTGGTTTAACTCAATTTGCCGAAAAATTCCCAGATAGATTTTTTGATGTAGGAATTGCAGAACAACATGCAGTTACATTTGCTGGCGGTTTAGCTGTTCAAGGTCTTAAACCTTTTGTTGCTATTTATTCTACTTTTATGCAACGAGCATATGACCAATTGATTCACGATATCGCTTTACAGAAGCTTCCTGTTGTTTTTTGCTTAGATAGAGCAGGTTTAGTTGGAGCTGATGGTGCAACCCATCATGGGGCTTTTGATATCTCATATTTAAACTCTATACCAAACCTTGTCGTTATGGCACCGGCAAATGCTGAAGAATTTTCGGCTATGCTTAGATTTGCTGAGAATTATAACCAAGGTCCTATTGTAATCCGTTATGCTAGAGGGACAGCAGATTTCATTAACAAAAAAATTACACCGCTCAAACTCGGAAAATTTGAACTACAACAAAAGGGAAGTAAATATGCTATAATTGCTATAGGTAAAGCTTTTCAGATAGCAATGGAAGTAGAGAAAATGTTAAAAAGAAAGTTCCCTGAGCTAGATTTTTATCTAATTAATGCTAGATTTTCTAAACCTCTTGATGAAATCTTATTGGGAGAATTAGACCAAAATATAGATAAGATCTTCACTATCGAAGAAAATTCGATCATCGGTGGTTTTGGAAGTCAAATAAAGAATTTTTATGTTAATTCATCTACAAATGTGTATTCTTATGGCATTCCCGACAAATTTATCCCTCATGGTGATGTGAAAAAATTAAAAGAACTAATTGAAACTACACCAGAACAAATATTTAAGAAAATTTCTAATTTGATCAAATAATGAAATACAGTGATGATACTATCTCGGCTATCTCTACACCTGCTGGCATTGGTGGGATTTCTGTTATTCGAATAAGTGGTAAAAAAGCCCAAGAAGTCGTACAATCAATTTTTAAAAGTAAAACAAACATCTCAGAAACAGAATCTCATAAAGCTATATTTGGAAGGATCTATGATAACGGAAAATTAGTGGATGAGGTTATTGTTACTTCCTATCATGCTCCTCATAGCTATACAGGTGAAGATGTTGTGGAAATATCATGCCATGGGAATCCATATATTACCAACCATATACTGGAACTTTTACTGAATAAAACACGTCTTGCTGAAAGAGGTGAATTTACACAAAGAGCTTTTTTAAATAATAAACTTGATCTTACTCAAGCAGAAGCTGTTGGTGATATGCTTAATGCTAAAACGCGGATATCTCATCTCTCAGCTTTAGAGCAATATGAAGGTAGTTTACACAATAAGATAGTGGAATATCTTGATGAGCTCACTAACTATCGTTCCTTATTGGAATTGGAAATTGATTTCTTAGAACAAGGTTTAGAAAATACCAACAAACAAGAATTAATTGTAAACTTAAGAAAGCTCCTAAATAACTTGAAAAAACTGGCTAAAACAGGAAAAGAAGGCAGAATCTTACGGGAAGGTTTAAAAGTAAGTTTGGTCGGTGCTCCAAATGTCGGAAAATCAAGTATTTTTAATTCATTTTTGGAAACTGGTCGTGCTATTGTTACTCCACATCCCGGAACAACACGTGATTACATTGAAGAAGTTATTTCATTAGAAGGATATATGATTCGTCTTTTTGATACTGCAGGATTACGTAGAACTAACGATCAGATTGAGAAAATTGGTATTCAGCAATCTTATGATATCATTAAAAAATCTCATAAGATCTTATTTATTATTGATGGAAATGAGAATGAAGAAGAATTTCAAAGACTTAGTAAACTTGTTGATAGTGAAAGGATAATCCCTGTTTTAAACAAATCTGATCTGCTAACTGAAACTCAGTTGAGCAAGTTTTTAAAGAAAGGTTACATCAATTGTTCTGCAGTAGAAAAAGATGGGTTAGAAGATTTAAAGAAGACGCTTTTAAAAGATATTAAAGTTTCTGAAGAAGAGCTTCATTCAGGAATTCTTACAAATATACGGCAAATTACTGCTGTAAATAGATGTATTGATTCGATTACTAAGGCAATTACATCTTTAAACCAAAAGCTCGGTTTGGAATTTACAGCTTTTGACCTTAAAGAAGCAAGCTCTGCTTTGGAAGAGATTATAGGTAAGATCACATCTGAAGATATATTGCATCAAATTTTTGATAATTTCTGTATTGGAAAATAAATCTGATTTTTTAACTATTAAAATTTCTAATAATGATAACTTCTACCATGGATGATAGTCAATGCTCTATAGAGCTGCTCCGATAATAACAACCTGATCATTTGATGTGTAAAAGTAAATTGGGAAAAGCTTAATTTTAGATCGGCTAGTTCTAGAACTTTCTTAGATAAACCATAAACTCCACCAATAATAAAAATAATGTCCTTTGAACCCAACATTTTCCTTTTTAAAAATTTAGCAAATCCTTTTGATGAAGCAATCTTTCCCTTTTCATCCAAAGCAACCAAATAATTATCTTCGGAAATATATTTTATAATAGTATCTGCTTCTTGATCTTTTACCAATTTGATAGTATTTGTGGATGTTAGCTTTGTATCAGCTACTATTTTCCATTCTAGATTTATATATTTGGAAATTCTATTAACATATTTATCAATACCGATCTTCACGAATCTTTCTTTAGTTTTACCTAAGCAGATGATCTTAATTTTCATTAATAGATAATCCTAGTTTATATAGGCAGTTTAACAATTTAAGAATTTCATAATTCTGCTGATCTTTTATCATGATGCGCTCATAATTCCCAAAGCCATAGTTAAAAACTTTGTTTCAGCACTATCAACTCTAGAAGTAATGAGAATTGGTACTCTCGCACCCATCAGAACATGAGCAACTCGATATTTACAATAATAGGTCAGTGATTTCCCGAAAATATTACCAGCTTCAATATTGGGAACGATCAGAACATCAGCATCACCAGCAACTTCAGATTCTATTCCTTTCGCCTTAGCTGCTGCTTTATCTATTGCATTATCAAATGCTAATGGTCCGTTTACTATACAATCTTTAATTTTTCCTTGTTCATTCATCTTAGTTATCTTATCCGCATCGATTGTAGACTGCATTTTAGGATTAACGACTTCTACAGCAGCCAGAAGAGCCACTTTGGGATGCGAATTTTCTAATGAATGAGCAACTTTAACTGCGTTTTTTATTATTGCAACTTTATCTTCAACATCAGGATTTAAGTTTATACCACCATCGCTCATCAAAACTAAACGCTGAGGATGTTCGTAAACTAATACATCGCTCAATATATCCCCGGTACGTAAACCCTTTTCTTTATCAAGGACTGATTTCATTAAAGTTGCAGTCGGACAATTCCCCTTCATAATGATATCTGCTCTACCTTCTCGAGCGATATTTACTGCTTCATAAGCGGTTTCTTTAAGATCATTTTTTGTATCGATAATTTCAAATTTTTTTCTATATTCAGGATAGTGCTGTGACAAATAATCATAGATTTTTTTTTCATTTCCAACTAAAATACAATCCGCAATATTTTCTTTCATAGCTTTTACTGAAGCGTCCAGAGCTGACGACACTTGTGCTGCCGCAATAACAATTGTTTTATTAGGTAACTTTTTAATTTTACTTAGCAATTCATCAAAATCCTTAATCATAATTTCTCCTTTATCTGTTCTTATATTTATCATATCATATCTAGCATCTATAATTTGAGGTCAAGATTTTTTATTTAATAGCTCAAAACTTACTGTAACTTCTTACTTTGGATAAGATTAAATTCCTTGACACTGAATGTATTTTAATTTTTTTAGTAAAAAAAGTTTTAGTGAGGATTTATGGCTGTATCAAAAAGATGGCATATTGCATTATCATCAACAGAATCATCTAAGCCGGTGAACTTAAGTTTACCTAAAAAGATGGGCCTCACTCTATTGATTTTGGCTATTTCCCTACTTTTACTTTTTGCTGGTTCTATCTACTACATTATTCAGAATAACAATAAGATAGTCAAAGCAAAACAAATTTTAAATGAAAACAAACAGCTAAAAAATAAAATTTATTCACTTTCTTCCCAAATTGATTCCGTTATGGCAAAAATCAAACTTATGGAAGAATGGGAAGATAAGATCCGTTCTGACAAAAATTTCAAAACCATAAATAAAGAGATCCGTAAGATGGGTATTGGTGGTCTTCCCCATGTAGATACGACCTTTACAACTCAAGATGAAAAACTAAGTTTAGATTATAGTTTAACATTGAACAAATTAATTCAATTATCCAGCAAAACTTCCTTTAATTACAAAACACATGAAGAACTGCTTGATCAAGTAAACCTAAAAAAATTGCTCTATCGGAATACACCCTCAATCTATCCGACATATGGAAGGATAACTGATGCTTATGGTTGGAGAATACATCCCATTTCAAAGAAAAAGTCTTTTCATCGTGGCTTAGATTTTGGAAACATTAAGGGAATACCAATATACGCAACAGCAGATGGTGTGGTTAAAGCAACTGGTCGATTGAACTTATTTGGAAAATATGTTGCTATTGGTCATAAGTTCGGATATCAAACAAATTTTGCTCATCTAGATAAAATTTATGTGAAAAAAGGTGATAAAGTCAAAAGAGGCCAGATCATTGCAGAATTAGGTAATACTGGTCGCTCAACAGGAGCGCACCTTCATTACGAAGTGCTTAGATACAATAAATATCGTAATCCTTATAAATATCTCAACAAGTTAGAGGATGATATTATTCTATCGCATAAGTAACTCAACTTATAAAAACAAATCAGAAGATATATGAAAAAAATAAAATTTGAAAAGGCATTAGAACGATTAGAAGAAATAGTTGAAATTCTTGAAGATGGAGTAGACGAATTAGATAAGATCGTTGATTTGTTTGAAGAGGGTTCTGAATTATCAAAATATTGCAATGCTAAGTTGGAAACTGTTGAAAACAAAATTGAAACTATTTCTGAGAAATTACAAAAGGAAGAAACTAAAAAATAATGGCTAAAAAAAGAATGATATTGAAAAAAGATATCAAAGAAAAACGAGAATTAGTAAATATTGAGATAGATCGTTTTCTCCCTCGAAAAGATGAATATCCCAAACAAATTCATAAAGCAATACGACATACTCTATTCGCCGGTGGCAAACGACTACGTCCTTACTTAATGGTCAATACTTATCGACTTTTCAAAGACGATATAGAGAAAACTTTTTACGTTGCTGGAACTTTGGAAATGTTACACTCATACACACTAATTCATGATGATCTTCCGGAAATAGATAATGATGATTATCGTCGTGGTAAAAAAGCATGTCATGTGGAATATGGTTCGGATATTGCCCTACTTGCTGGAGATTCTTTACTCGTTTATACTTTCAATGCTCTAGCAAATGCTGATATTGACTATCATCTGAAGTATAACATTATTAAAGAATTGGCAGAAAAGACTGGTGATCGAGGTCTTATTGCTGGTCAAATGGTGGATATCTTAAGTGAAGGGAAAAAAATCGATAAAAAAACATTGGATTTTATCCACAACAATAAAACAGCTAAAATGATTAATATACCAATTCGATTAGGATGCTATTTTGCTAATGCTTCCGAAGAAGATCAAAAAAGATTAGAAAAATTTGGTAGAAAGATTGGGTTAGCATTCCAAATAGTTGATGATATTCTTGATATTGAAGGAACCAAAAAATCACTCGGTAAAAGTCCGGGAAAAGATAGAAAAGCAAAAAAGGCTACTTTTCCCGCAATTTACGGTTTAGCTAAATCAAAAGAGATGGCTGAAAAGCTCATTTCCGAAGCTAAAAAGTTACTAGAGCCCTACGGTGAAAGAGCAGAACTTTTATTAATGCTTTGCGATTTTATTTTAACAAGAAAATTTTAAGTCTAGGGCAAAATAAATATTGGCCAGAGATACAATCGAATTATGATAAAGATCAAAATCAAGAAAATATCTGATAATGCTAAAATACCAAAAAATATGACACCACATTCTGCTGGCTATGATCTTTATTCTGCTAACTCTAAAGACATCTTTCTTAAAGCGGGTGAAGTAAAATTGATCTCAACCGGTATTGCTATTAGTTTACCAACCGGATACGAAGCTCAAATCCGGCCACGAAGCGGTTTAGCTGTAAACAATCAGATTGGAATACTTAATTCTCCCGGTACAGTAGATGCAGATTATAGAGGTGAAGTAAAAGTGATCCTATTTAATTTTGGGGAGGATGACTTCTGCCTTAAACCCCAAATGCGAATTGCCCAGATGGTTATCTCTAAACATGAAATAGTAGATTTTCAGGTTTGTGAAGATTTATCTGAAACAGAGCGTGGTAATGGAGGATTTGGGCATACAAAGCACATATAGTAATGAAACCGGTAACCTTACCATTCGGATCAGTTATTTACCAAACTAAAGCAGGACAATCAATTACAAGCGATACTTCAGCGTTAGTAGAAGAAGTTTTAAAAAGAACGACAACAAGCAGCTTAAATATCTTGGAATTAGGTAGTGGTAATGGTATCATTTCAATCATGCTTTCTCATTATCGTCCTTTTTGGGATATTATTGGCATAGAGATTCAAGCTCATTTGGTTAAATTAGCAATTAATAATGCCAAAATTGCAGAAGTAAAAACAAAATTCATTAATTCAGATCTTACTAAGTTTACCTCACATAAAAAATTTAATATAGTAGTAAGTAATCCACCTTACTATCCTAAAGATAAAGGGAAAATTAGCCCAATAGAAGAAAGAGCAATTTCCCGACATGAGATAAGATGCAACATGCAAGAGGTATTATTAGCAATTAAAAGAAATTTACATATAACTGGAAAATCTTTTGTGTTATATCCACATAAGAGAGAAGAAGATCTAGATAAATTCACAAAAAAGGTTGACCTGATAGTTAAAGATAAAATTATTCTGAAATCGATAGGGAAAAATAAAAAAATGATGGTTGTGGAGCTAATTCATGCTTGAGATCAAATATTTTGGTATAGTTTTAGAAAACAAGAAGCTCTTGATTACCAACAAGATAGAAATTGGTAACGGGAGATTAATGCTTCTGTTTGGGAACAACGAATGTGGGAAATCTTTGTTTCTAAGATCAATTCATGGTGACTTTACAAATTATGAAGGAGAAATATTGATCAAAGAAAAGACGCCATTATTTTACAAAAAACGTAAAAGGACATTACTAATAGAGAACGAATCTCAAGTTTTACCATCTGAAACTGTTTGGAAAAACATTATATTACCTTTACCAAAAATTACAAAAAGAACTAAGCAAAAAGTTCTTGATCTATTTAAAGTAGTAGAACTAGAAAATATCAGAGATAGAAAAGTAAAAAATATCTCCTATTCTCAAAAAAAATTTTTAGAGATCATTAGAGCTGTAATCCAGCTTCCATATTTAATTCTTATTGATGATATTGATAATTATTTTGATTCTAAAAATATGATCAAAGCATTGAAGATACTAGAATATGCTATAAATAATGGTTCTACTGTTATAGCAACATCAAAAAATAGGATAAAGAATTTCGATGATTACTTCAGAGTTCAGAAAAATAAAGTGGTAAAATTGTGAAAAAGGGTATTTTCTTTCAATTTATTGTAATCGTATTTTTCTTAATTCTTTGGAATTTAATTCATGTAGGATATGAATTTCAAAAGAATCAATATCATAATACACTTTCATCAGAACCTATGATCTTAGTATCACAAAAGTTACAAACGATACAAAGATTAAATAAGGAATTGGACTCATTGGACTTCATCTCAAATATTCTTATCGAATCTGATACGTTAGTAGCTCAGAAAATAATAAAAAAATACAGTTTAAAAGGTATTCAAAATATATTATCATCCTTTAAGTTTCCAAATGCAATGAAGATCTATTTCCATGGACAACGCTATGGAAGCTCAGAAAAACAAATTGTAGAGAATAAAATAACTAAAAATTTCAATAATATTATTTTAAATTATAACCATACACTGTGGAAAAACGTACAAACAAAACTTGATTTTCTTAAGTATGTTTACTATGTAGTTAATGGGCTAATCGTAATAATTTTTATCATCCTTTCTACTTTTTTAAGAGTGCATTATGAGATCAGATTAAACAAATTTTGGGAAATATATCGTTCCTCTGGTGGATCTGCTAAAATCAGAAATAAAAATTTTTGGATAAACTCTATTTGGCTAAGTTTCATACCTTGTATTTTTATCTTTGCTACTTATTTTGCAGTCAGATATTTTAAATATTTGCATTTTGAGATCTCTTATTGGAAATTTGGAGTTGAATTTGGATTATTACTCTTGATAGTACTTTTATCCAGAATAACTTTAGGGAAGAATTTATAATGAAAAAATATATACCTAATTCCTTAACTATATTTCGCATTGTCCTTGTGCCCGTATTCATTTGGTTCGCTTTCATCAGTACTTTTAGTGATCATATTTTATGGGCTACTATAGTTTTCATTTTAGCGAGTATTACAGATCTTCTAGATGGTTTATTGGCTCGAAAATTCGATGTAGTCTCAAATTTCGGAAAGATAATGGACCCACTAGCAGATAAGATATTAGTTATCTCAGCACTTTTTGCATTAGCATTGCCAATGATAGAATTAATCAACATTTACGTCGTTTACATCATTATTTTTAGAGAGCTGGCAGTTTCAATTTTACGTAACCAGTTTATACGTAAAAATATTTATTTAGCAGCAAATAAATGGGGGAAATTCAAAACTCTTTCCCAAATTATAGGCATAATTACTGCTCTAGTTTATTATTCTATTCTAACCCGTCTTTTCCCGATCTTAAATGATTACTATTTAACGATACAAATTATTTTTAAAATATCCTTTTGGCTCATAGCATTTGTTACTATAATATCCGGTATTAGTTATTTTCTACCTAAAAAAGAGGAAAAATGAAAAAAATTCTATGGCTTATTTTAGTGCTGTTATTAATTCTTAGTTGTAATAATAAAGAAAACAAATATAAAGCTAATCAAAAAAAGATCGATTCGCGTAAACCAATGTCTTGGGGACATAAACAAACAGTTTATATTTTTGCAGATGATAATGTTTGGAAATATGCTGAACAACCTTTAAGAGAAACTTTGGAAAGACCTCAATTTACTACAACTAACGAAACTTACTTTGAGATCAAACGAGTCAAAGATATAGAACAATATTATAAATTCAATAATTTACTTTTTCTCTGTGACATGGAATCTAATAATGATATCTCCACTTATGTGAAAGACATCATCGGCTCTAAAATAAAACAGGATATCAAGGAAAATTCTGTTGGTATTTTTCCCAAAGAAAATATGTGGGCAAATGATCAGTATGTACTTTTCCTAATTGGCAATAACGAACGAAATCTTCTCACTTTAAACATAAAAATGGCAAATAAGATCTTTAATCTTTATAAGGAAAAACTGCTTCAGCGTATTGCAACTCAAGTTTATAAAACGGACGTCTATTCTGAAGAATATTTTTTATCTAACAATTGGAAATTGGAACTTCCCAAGAAGTACATTCTGTACAAAAAGGATATAGAAAATAATTTTATTTCATTTTTAGCTCGACTAAAAGAACATTCTGATAGATACATCTCTATATACTTTGAAGATTTAGATAAAAAAGAATTTGGAAAGCAATGGCTCAAGAGAACAAGAGCAAATTTAGCTTGGAAATATTATGATGAAGATGAATTTAATGATAAAGATATTAAATTGGAAAATATCGCTTTTGGGAAATATAAAGGCTATAAATTATCAGGTAGATGGCAAAACATGAAATACGCTGTGGGAGGTGCTTTTCAAAGCTTTGCTTTTTATGATAATGAAACTCAAATTGCCTATGTGATCGATAATTCCATATATTTTCCAGAGGGAGATAAGCTCCCTGCTCTTTTAGAAACTGAAATAATTAGTAGAACTTTTAAAATAAAATAAGGAGTCTATTATGAAAAATTGGATTTTAATATTAAGTATTTTGTTTGTAATTACTTCATTGGGAGCCTATGAACTTAATACACTAATTGACGCGCCTACAGCCGGTATTCTTCAAAAAGGAGAAGCCGAAATCTCAGCTAATTTGTATAAAAATAATGGACTGGTCATTGGAACAAAAGTAGGTTTATTCCCACGCTTTATGTTTGGCGTAAATTATGGAGCTGAAAATGTGGTCGGAAACAAAGATCCAGATTGGCACGAACGAGTTGAATTCAACGCAAAGATCAGAGTTTTAGATGAAACTGTTCAACTTCCAGCAATTGCCTTGGGCTATGATTCTCAAGGACATGGTAATTATCAACAGGATAATGAACGTTATGACATTAAATCTAAAGGGCTTTATTTTGCTGCTAGTAAGAATTATGCTTTCTTCGGAAATATAGGCTTTCATACTGGTGCTAATTATAGTTTGGAGAATAAATTAGATGATGAATTGAATATTTTTGCTGGTTTTGATAAAACTTTAGGGGATATGATCGTCTTAACTGCTGAATATGATACAGCTTGGAATGATAATAAAGATGAGAGCATCACTGATGGTATTGGTTATCTAAATTCTTCTCTGGATGTACATTTCACTGAAAGTTTAATTCTTAAGATCTCATTTTATGATATTCTACAGAATAGAGAAGATACTCAAGGTTGCGATAGAACCTTGACATTGCTATATTATATGACTTTTTGATAGATGAAGAATTTGCTCCTGATTTTACTATTAGCTTTGCTCTTAGTGAGTTGCGCAGCTAATAGAACGAATAAAGACCTGTCGGAATATTCTAATGTGTTATCTGCAAATTATTATACTTTTGCGGAAGCTGCATTAGAACAAAAAGATTATAAAACTGCTATAAAGCTATATCAGAAGGCAGAGGAAGCAGCTCCTGAGAATCTCTATATCAAAGAAACATTGATGAGAACACTTGCCTTTGGTGCTAGAATGGATGACAAATTGAATGAAAAAATTATCTCCTTAGGTAATAAATTCTACAAACAAGAGATCTATTCTTCCGAAATATTATTGATCTTAGCAGAAGCTTATATAAAATTAGAAAACTATGAAAAGGCGGAATTTTTCTTTAAACAATCAATTAAAGAAGAAGCTAATATGGACAATCTAGCTTCATATTATTCTTTTCTTTCAAACGAAAATAGTATACAAGATTCCAGCTTGATAAAACAAGCTATTGAACTTCCCTGGAAAAGTGAATTGAAGGTTTTACGATTAGCCCACTTTCTTGGTGAATTTAACTCCCCAAAAAAGCTTGAAGTTTTAAAAAAAGTTTACGAAAAGTGGAATAATATCAGTGGTTTAAAAGCTTTGCTTCGTTATCTAGAAGAACATGAAGAGTATGAGGAGATAATTAAGACAATTAGCCAGCGTATAGATAATGGAGAAGAACTTTCTCCTCCAATGAAGACCTATTACATAGGTCGATTATTCTATTTGAAACAATATTCAAAAATTATATCTTTGAGAGATATGTGCTTGGATATTGGAAATGAACAGATCCTAAAATATCTATTCGTTGCTGCTGTTAAAGAAGAAAGATATGAGCTTGCGATCTTTGTTGGAAACTCATTAGAAAGCTTAGGTGACATCCCTGAAAAATTCAAACCAACATTTTATTCCTCTTTTGCAAAATTATATATTAAGACGGGACAAGTTCAAAAAGCAGTAGATTCACTTCTTAAGATAAAATCTTTATCCTCTCTTGAAGATATGATACTTATCGATATGAAACTAAATGAAGTTAAGCCAGCCATGGAATTAGTCATATCAAAATACCAGAAAGAGGTAGATAATAAAAATTTTGCTTACTATCTGGCTTCATTGTACTATACTGAAATCTCAAATGATGAAAAAGCTTTGAACTATTTAGATAGGCTACCGAACGACTTCATTCTCGAAAATCACTTATCAATGATCATAGCATCATCATATATCGCCAATGCAAAAAATATACAAAAAGCCCAGGAGCTCATTGAAGAATTCATTAATAATAATGAAACAATAGATGACTCTATCGAAGAGATAATTACTGACTTAATTTTTCATTCCGGTGCAGATTCTCTGGGATATCGATATCTAAAAAAAAATCTTCAAACTATGCTAAACCCATCATCAACTATGTTTATCTATTACTCAAGTATAGCCGAATCCCACGAAACGATCTCAGAGATAATTCCGATCTTAGAAAAAGGTGTACAGCTGTATCCAAAAGACCCTGATCTACTTAACGCTTATGCTTACCTTCTAGTTGAAAATGAAGTTCATTCAAAATATAACTTAGCAGAACAAATGCTTCTAAAAGCTACAGAAATTAAACCAGAAAGCGGTATGATCTGGGATAGCTTAGCCTGGCTATTTTTTAGGCAAAACAAACTGGATAAAGCACTTGGAGCTATGGAAATTCCGTTAAAAGAAAAAATGAAGCACAGCGAAATAGCTTACCATTTGGGAGAAATTTATTTAGGTTTAAACAAATTGGAAAAAGCTGAACATTATTATAAATTATCGATTGAATTGAATAATCATGAAAAAACAGTTGAAAGATCCAAGAAACAATTAAAGAAATATTTTAAGAAATAATAAAGGAGAAAAAATGAAATTCGTTTTTAAAAAGATCAATGCAATTTTGTTAGTAATTGCTATTCTTACAACTATTGTAGGATATATAATTATGGGAAGCGGAGATAAAACTATCTCGCCTGTTCTCCTGATAATAGCCTATGTTATACTTTTTCCAGCTTCAATTCTTATCGGTTTGAAAAACAAAAGCAAAGAATAGTATTTATTTCTCTATACCTTTGTTCTTTCACAATTTTTTACGATGGTAGTTTTAAACTAAATTATGGAAGCTAATAAATATCTCACTGATGAGTTCATTTCCAAGATAGAAAAATTCAATCTGCGAGCACGTTTGATAGTGGAAGGATTTATAACCGGTTTACACAAATCACCTTATCATGGATTCAGTGTAGAGTTCTCTGATCATCGCCAGTATATCCCAGGTGATCCTATCAGTAATTTGGATTGGAAAGTATATGCTAAAACTAATCGATACTACATAAAGAGATTTGAGGAAGAAACAAACTTACGATGTTACATTATATTAGACCACAGCGCTTCGATGGGTTATTCATCTGGAGACGTTTCGAAATTGGAATATGCTAAAGCTCTTGCCTCTGCTCTATCCTACTTGATGATATCACAGCAGGATGCCGTTGGACTACTTTCTTATACAAATAAAATAACGAATTATATTCCACCTCGCTCGATGAAATCATATTTAAATGAGATATATAAACATCTATTTAAATTGAATTCGGAAGACTCAACTCAAACTTTACAAACATTGCATACTTTAGCAGATAGGATCAAAAAAAGAAGCTTGATCATCCTGATCTCGGATATGATAGATGAGCCTGATAACATTGTGCAAGGATTGCAGCATTTCCGTCATAACAAACATGAAGTGATCATGTTCCATATACAAGATAAACAAGAGTTAGCTTTTGATTTTAAACGCGAAACCCAATTTATTGATGCAGAAACCAATGAAAAGGTTACTGTATCACCCTGGCAGATCAAAAAGGATTACTTTGAGCAATATGAAAAAAGTGTAAATTATCTAAAAACAAAATGTTACGAATCCTTCATTGAATATAATCCCATCACTACAAAAACCCCTTTTGACGAAAACCTGCTGAACTATTTAATCAAACGCTCAAAATTACAGTGATTAAGATTACAAATTTTAAAACGTTAACTGATGGGAAAATAGATGATTATAAATAGATTATTATGTGCACAATGTAATAATAATGCTTTTTTACGAATTTATTAAAATTGTCTGATAAATAATTTATCTTTAGATCACGTAAGTCCGATATCTAAAAAATCTGCTATAACCTTGGCTACTTCTCTTTGCTGTAGGTAACCATAAACTTTGTGTGGGTTTCTTACATTAGCATATTCATAGTTATTTGTCACTACTATATCAACTGGTTTAACCAATTGTTCATTAGCAGAAAAATCA
>LSCM01000050.1 GCA_001577185.1 Cloacimonetes bacterium TCS62
TAACATTTCTGAAAATTATAAAATGCTGCAAGATATCGTTAATGATATCTCTAAGATAAAATTTATATAGGTAATTATGAAAGTTAAGTTAAAGCTGATCTTCCTTTTCTCTGTTCTATTTATCTCAGCTGCTCTACTAGCTCAATCGCAAGTAGAATTAGCCTTCGACAAGGCATCCTTGCAATATAAATCGAAGGAATTTAATAAAGCACTCGCTAATTTCTTGAGTATTGAAAATGAAGGAATCGCTAATGCCGACCTTTTTTATAATATTGGAAATTGCTTTCTTAGAACAAATGAAATAGGTAAATCTGTTTTATATTATAAAAAGGCATTAAAAGTCGATAGTAATCATAAACAATCCAGGCGGAATTTACAATATGTTCTTACCCTTACAAAGGATAAACAGAACTCTTCTGATGATAGTGTTATACGTTCTTTTTGGAAAAAAATATTCGATTCTCTCTCCTTAAATTTTCTTGCAACCGCAATTTTGTTAATTTT
The DNA here is from genome assembly GCA_001577185.1 of Cloacimonetes bacterium TCS62. GTDB lineage: Bacteria > Cloacimonadota > Cloacimonadia > Cloacimonadales > TCS61 > TCS61. Next base: position 505 of record LSCM01000050.1, read on the forward strand.
TGTGATTATTATAATAGTAATTTGCTCAATAATTCTTTATTATCAAGAAAGTGAAAAAACTATACCTTTATTTATCGTAACGATTCTGTCTGTTATTTTCGTGCTATTACTTATGATCACAGTAGTTAAGTATCAAGAATATACAAATGAACAAGAAGCTGTTTTAATTGCAAAATCTGTAATTGGTTATAGTGGACCAAGTACGGATTTTACACGTGTTTTTACTATTCATGAAGGGATTAGTTTTGCAGTAGAAAAAGAGCAAGATGGCTGGAGTTTAATAAAACTTTCTAATGGACTTGGCGGTTGGATCAAATCAAAAACATTCAAAAAGGTTAGTATCTAGTGATCAAGAAAAGCTTTTTTCTTTTAATATTATTTTTTATTTATATAAGTATGTTATTTTCTGAGAATCTCCTGGTACTGAGAGGAAATCCATCTCAAGGATGTTTACTTTTTGGAGAGATATCCGATAAAGTGGAAAGAATATTTTTAGATTATAAAAAAGTACCCTCTGATAAACAGAAATTCATCATAGGTTTTGACAGAGATGAAAAACTAAATCATATTATAACAATTGTTCTTAAGAATGGTAAGATGTATTCTACAAACTTTAAGATCAATAGATCAAGTTATGACATTCAAAGGATCGATAATATTCCCAAAAAGTACGTGCAAAAACCAAAAAATGTTAAGCTAGTAAAACGAATAAAGAATGAAGCAAAACTGCTTAATAATGCACGTAATAGAATTGCGGAAAACACAAAATTGTATATATCAAAAATAGTAAAACCTGTTAAAGGTGGTCGAATTACAGGTGCTTTTGGTAGTCAGAGAATTATTAATGACAACCCAGAATCACCTCATAACGGATTAGATATAGCTGCCCCAACAGGAACAACTATTTCTGCCATGGCAAATGGTCTTGTTCGGTTAATTGGAGATTACTTTTACAATGGAAAATTTGTATTATTGGATCATGGTTCAGGATTAAATTCAATTTATATACATATGAGCAAGATCTGCGTGAGTAAGTGGGATTATGTAGTAACAGGAGATAAAATCGGAGAGATAGGTTCTAGTGGCAGATCAACAGGCGCTCACTTACATTGGGGTATAAACAAAGAAGATAAGAGAATAAACCCGCAGTTATTACTTAAAAATAGTGATAAAGTCTTTTTACGTATCCGAAAATAAGGACAATATATTCATCTTTCAGAATGAAAAAAATCCCTTCCGAAGGTAAAATTTAGAGTTCATAACCCTCCGGAAGGTTATAATTTTAATATGAGCTTTCTCCAAAGACAGCTTTTATTCCTTTTTTCATGAAATTCTTACCATCTTGTGTAGCTCTTAGAGATTTATAATATATTACATCACCTATTTTTTTTGCGTTCTCATCTCGTTCTTCTTCAGAAAGAAAATAAGCTTCCATTGTATCTAATTCTCTGGCAGTTCCATCAGATTCATATTTAAAGGTAAGGTTCGTTCCATTTTCCAAAACTTTGAAAGCGTTGTTTGTCCAATTGAATCCTTCCATACCTAGATCTGGATTAATGTAAATATGAGCTGCAAGACTAACACCTTTGATGCCACTAGCTTCAAGCTCTTTTGCACATTGAATAAAAGTATCAGCTGTTGCCCCGTTTCCAATATTTATCTCATAGAGTGGTGAAGTATTATCATCCCTAAGGAAAGATTTCATAATATTAAGTAACATCCGGAAATGCATCACCGTTTGTGTTGAGAGAAGCATGGAGATCTTGAAATGTAAATTTGGAATATCTTGCCCATAGTAACAAGCAGCAATAATTGAACTCCAACTAGGATTAAGATAAAAATCTCCACCAGTAGCTAGAGCCGTTCTTGTTATACCATCAAGATAGATCAAATGGTTATCATTAGCACATTCAATTCCACCAAAATTTCCAAAAAAAGTACCCTGATTCTTTAAAATAATAGCTGCATTTTCTTCATCAACTTCAGCAACTTCAAATTTTTTACCGGTGACATTTTCTAATTCTTTGAAACGAGACTTTGGTTGAGGGATACCAATAAGATTTGTACTACAGAACTTTTTAGCTTTCATGATATTTTCACTCATCATCAAAGTAGCCATTAAATCTCCATTATATACGTAATTATCGGTAAGAGCGACTACTGAGATAAATTCGGATGGAACAAAGCACTCTTCGCCTTGTTTAGCTCCTTCAGCAATTCGTTTCATTGCATGGTGAGTCACTTTTGCTCCTTGCCATCCGGAAACCTGTGCAGTTGCTGTTCCCAGGGAACTGTTATAACTTATATTATGTTTTTTTTCAAAATCAGGAATTTTTGGAAATATCTTCACCAGTTTTTCTGCATCTGAGATCATATCACCAAATCCTTTTTTTTCTAAAATTTTCTTTCTGGTGTTATATTTCCTCATCTCTTTAATAGTATTACTGATCTTTGTCGCTCCACCATGATGCTCTTTCAAAGCATCTATTGCCTTTTTGTCTTCATCAGATAAGAATTCAAAATACATTACTCCTCCTATATTTATTCTGTTTCTATTCTAGATCTTATAATATTAGATCATCTAAAGCCAATTTGGGAACATGATGAATACCTTTTTTGTCCCTCCAATATTTCAGATCATTGAGTTTTCCAGAATCAATTACTACTCGTTCTTTAGGTTTACCCAACGCAATAACATAAACTATTTTTAGTTTTTTTGGAATCAAAAGATGTTTACGGAGCTGAATTCTATCCACACTACCAAAAATACAACCTTTCAAATTCTTTTCTACAGCTCCAAGTAGTATGGATTGACAAGCAATACCAGCATCGCATCCTACTGATTTTCTATCATCTTCTGTTGTGAGGATGAGTATATAAGCAGAAGGTCTTTCTCCTTCCTTAGGACCATCCCAATCTTTTAAGTAACCGGCCCAACTAAGGGTAGAAAATACTTTGTTATTTGTCTCACTATTATTTGATAATTTAAAACGTAATCTTTGCAAATTAGCGGCAGAAGGTGATAAACGGGCAAGATCAATAAATTCCTCTAATGTTGATAATTCAATTATATGGTTCTGATAAAATCTTCTTGTACTTCTATTCTTAACGATCAAATCTCTAATCATATTTATTCCATTAAAACTCATTTTATGTTAAATTATTTACCTCTAAGCTTAATCACAGGAAAAACAATAAGTGTCAAGGAACTTAATATTATTAAGCCGCTTCCGATATTTATATTATCGGCTATATATCCCATTATTGGAGATAAAAAGGCAATAACCAATGTTTTCAATTGTGATTCCACAGAGAGACCGGAGGCCATAATATTTTGCGAAAGATTTTCACTAATAAATGCTACATTTATAGGTCTTCTGATATTTTGAAAAACAAAAAGCATAATAAACAAAAATATTACAACCCAATCTAACTTTATATTCAGAAATATACCAGACAACAGAACTATAAAAATTCCAAATAAATAGGAAATATTTACTGCTTGAAAAAGTTTAGAAAATAAAGATCTAAACTTCTTTGAATTGCGTGAAGCAATTGCAGTTAATATATATAATATGCAATAAACAATAGCAATCAAAATGGAATCTCGTTGCTTGATCCCTCCAAAAAATGGAAGAGTGATAATAAAAACTTGTAAAATAGGTTGTAAGTAATCTTTAATGGTTTTGAATAATCCGTCAAAAAGTGCTGAGTTGATAACAGCTTTACGCAATTGGGGTTCTCTAAAACTTAAGTAAAAATCCTTGAACAATTCTTTAAATTTATTGAAAATGTTTTTCAGTAATCCTTCAGAATGATATTTCACACAATCAAGTTCTTTGGGATAAGTTATCATAAGTAGCAAGGCTAAAATATATGGAATAGTTGAACCCAAAAAGATATAGCGATATTCTCCTGAAAAAAAAACTATCGCTCCAGCGATCAAGGCAGCTAAAGCAGATCCTATTTGAGACCAACTACGAGTATAACCATAATACTCCACTTTTAGATGCTGTATATTGTTCAGCTCAAGATACCTAAAGATCATCGCTTTATGTGTACCACTACGAAATGCCTCCCCTAGTGCAAATAATATCATCGCTGGAATATAAAAATAGAAATAAGGGAAAATATAGAATATTAAAAATGAAATTATATAAGATAGAAATGCAAATATCATAGAACGTCTTCTACCGAAACTATCAGCGATAAATCCCGTAGGAATTTCGAATATGATCAATGAAATTTCTCTTATTGATATTAATATTCCAATTTGAAAATAAGAAATACCCTGAGCTAAAAAGAAAAGTAAAATAAAAACATCAAAAAACCGTTGATTTTTTAAAAACCCATAGGCACAAAATTTAAACAACTGGTTATCTTTTGGTATCATTTGACTACTTTTTCGATCATACTTTTTGGGTACTCATAGAGCAAAAAATCATTATTTTGTTCCCAACTAGTAAAACCAAGCTCATTAATATAACTATGTAGGTTTTTGTTACTTGGGATTAGCATCTGAATTTTAGAACTTCCTTCTGCTCGTAATGCGATGTAGCTTACTAATTCGATAAATATTTTTTTATTAGATGAGTCTATAAAACTTATCCAAAAGATGTTTTTGTAATCAACATTTGTAAAAAGTACTGCACCTTTTATCTCATTATCTTCGATATAAACAGCAAATTTTTTGTTATTAAAGAAAATTTCAAGTAGTTGATCAGAATATTGATAGACGATCCACCCTTTCCCCATGAAGTTTTTGGTCCCTTTTAGATAGGAAGAATTTTCACAATATCTTTTCAAACTGTTAAAATCTGTCTTCTGAGTAATTTTTTCTGAAGGACTTTTAACTTGTAATTCACTAATATTCTGACTTTTTAGAGATAATGTAAGAATTTTTTTAAAACCTAGTTTTTCATTCAATTTTATAGAAGCAACATTACCAAAATAGGTTGAAAATCTTATGGAATCTATTTTTGTATTTTTTAAATAATTGAGATAGTATTCTGCTATTTTATAACCAACACCTTTAATCTTTGTATTTTGATCTTTTCGGAGTGCTTCTAACCAAATATCTGTTTTCGTGAGATATCTCATTCGACCGAATCCGATCAGTTTACGATTTTCAAAATATCCAACAAAAACGTTTTTTTCATCTAGAACCCACTTATCAAAAACATTTTTTACATAATCATCACCTTCCCAAATTTGAGAGGATATTTTAAAGACAGCTTCTGTATCCGAAAGTGTTAATTTTCTTACCATAGTCTACAGGACTCTAAATTAAATTTCTTTAGTTGTTTTGCTATTTTTTTCGGATTTAGAAAATATTTTTCCATCTCTTCCCAGAAATCATTACCATGATTTTTTACCTTAGTATGAACTAGTTCGTGCAATAGAATGTAATCTTGATATTTCTTAGGTAAAGTAAGTAATTTGAGATTAAGGTTGATGTTATTCTTACCCGAGCAACTTCCCCATCTTGTTTTTTGTGTTTTTATAAACACTCGATTGTAATGAAAACCATTTTTTTCTGCGATTTCAGACAAACGAGAAATTAAATGAGTTTTAGCTTGTTTCACAGTTGAAAAAGGTATTTTCTTAGTATTTTGCTTTGTGAATTCTATATTCTTAGATATATTAAAGATCTGCTTTTCTATCCATCTCTTCTTTAAGAGCACGAATTCCTTGGCATTAGATCTATCAACATTTTTTGGAATAGTTACAATGATATTATTTGTATCTTTTACCGTAATTCGTAGATATTTTGCTCTTTTGCTTCTTCTATAACAGATATCAGATAATTCAAAACTATTTTTCACTTTCTATCTAACCATTTATTGACCTTAAGTGCTTCATAATTTTTAAAATCATGAAATATTCTATTTATGTCATCATCAATTATGATCTTATCTCGATGTTCTCTTTTAACAAATCTTTGCTCTACAGAATAGTCTAAAAATGTTACTAATTTATCATAGTAACCAGAAATATTCAGGAGACCACAGGGTTTTGAATTAATTCCTATTTGTGACCACGTGATCATTTCCAAGATCTCTTCGAATGTTCCTAATCCACCTGGAAGAGCTAAAAAAGCATCGGATAATTCATACATTCTAGCTTTTCGTTGATGCATTGTATCAACTATAATAAGCTCATCAAGATTCGGATGGTTTACCTTGCCCTTAAATATTTTCGGCATTACACCGATTGCAGTTCCACCATTATTCAGAACTGATTCAGCAACAATTCCCATCAAGCCAAGGTTCGATGCACCATAGACTAAACGAATATTCTCAGATGCTATTACACGACCTAGTTCCTTAGCGGCCTTGCTGTAATCAGGCAATTTACCGGGACTGGATCCACAAAACACACTAATCGAATTCACTATTTTTATCCTCTGTTCTATCTGCACTTTCAGTATTTAATTTCTTATCAATTATTGGTGATATAAGTAAAAAACCGATCATTGCTCCTATAATTATGCTTGACCAAGCATTTGATGTGATTGGTCAACCACCTGATCTACAACCAATAAATTTATAATACAACCAACCACCACCAGCACCAATAACTAAAGTAAGTAAATAATATACTAATTTCATTTAAGCCTCTTTTTCATTTTGAATATCTTCGTTAGAATTAATTAATCAACTTATTCGGGATCATCTTAGTAACTTGATCACTAAATGCAAAGTAGTAAATAATACAATGTAACTAAAATCTCACTTCAGCAAAAGCATTTTATTAACAGCCTTTACTTCTCCATCTACTATTAGCTTATAAAAATATACACTAGAGCGAATGTTTTGACCAATTTCATTCTTACCATCCCAAACTATCTTTCTTTCACCCGAACTAACATGATCATCAATTAAGGTCTTTATTCTTTGCCCTCTAACATTGAAAATAGTAAGTTTGACATTAGCCTCTTGTGGGATAAAAAATTTAAATGTTGTTGTAGGACTACGTCCGGCCCCGGCAGTTGCCGGATTGAATGGATTGGGATAATTGGAAATATTAACTTGAGATGAAGCAGATAAACTATTTCCTATACTGACATTTTCATAAAAATACTCAATTAACTGTTCATTTATCCATTCATCTGCAATCCATCGTTGCGACAAT
>LSCM01000051.1 GCA_001577185.1 Cloacimonetes bacterium TCS62
ACTTTGATAAATCTGCAAAATATTTTGATATTGTTGCTCAAAGTGAAGATAGTTCTCTTAAATATTTAGGTATGTTTCAAAAAGCATGGGTATATTTTGCAAGCGCTCAATTTGAGAAAGCTATAGATGAATTTTCACATATCTTAACTTTGATAAAAAGTGGTGAAATTGAAGAAGGTGAAACCTTTTTTGAAGCTGATGCTATCGAAAATATTGCTTTCAGTTTGATCGAATATGATGGTACTGATTATGAGCAATATTCCATAGCTGCTCAAAAAGCAAAAGAGATCTTCAAAGATTTTGTTAGTGTAGAATATGGTAAACAAATATTATTAGAATCCGTAAAACTAAAAAAGAAATATAATGCACCGATGCAAGCTACGGATTTACTCAAAACTTATGTCGAGCTTTATCCTACATCTATTGAATGTCCTCAGATCATCGATTCGGTTATGACTATCTATAAAAATTACCCCAAGCGAACAAGAGGGGGCGTGAAAGCTGAACAACTGGTTATTGATGAATACAAGAACATAGTAAATAATTTTTCGGTTGAATCTGATTGGTATAAAACAAATGCAGATTCATTAACCCAAGATAAATTTGCAATAATCCAGAAGGCCTATGAGTTTTTGGAACCTACAGTTTATAATGAGTTCATTGATGATAAAACAGAAGAGAACTATTTGCAGTACAAAACTCTTGTTAAGAATTATAATGCGTATGATATGCTTGAGAAATATGATATGCTTGAGAAAAAGGATGAGATAAAATTAGAACAAAGAGTTGTTTCTCTCAGTCAAGAATTAGCAGAGACAACTGAACAACCACGTTATTATTTTACAGCAATTAAGGCAATAGATAACTACATCATGCAAAATCCTGAATCTCCTAAGAACGTTGAATATAACGAGATGAAATTCTATAATTATGAGCAAGTCTATAACGTACTAAAGCCAGGTATTTCAGAAAAAGCTTATCAAGATACAGTTCAAGGGATTAGCCTTTCTAAGGGTGATTTAGATTCGATATTTGTCACTGCAACTAATGATTATGAACAATTCCTATCTAAAGCTGTTGAAACTGGACATGCCTCAAGTGATGATCTAAAAGAGCTAATTTTTAAGAGAGCTGAACTAAATTATGAAAATGAAAATTATGATTCTGCCTATGATGATTACATTAAACTGGAAACTTTTAATCTGCAAGATGATATAAAAAAAATGGTTCTCTCTCGCCTAGCAGAGATAGAACAAGAACGCAGAAATTTTTCAAAAGCAGAGAATTACTATCTCCAAGCTTTACGATATGCGACTGCAGAAGAGAAACAGAATTATAATAATAACATCCTTGCTACAAAAAATGCAAAAGCTATTACTTATGCAGATTCGGCGAATTATGAACAAGCAGCACAAGAATACCTAGCTCTAGCTAATGAAGTTGCACAAGAAAATATTGATGAAAGTATCGGTTTTATTGTAAAAGCAATTGAAAATTATAAAGCAGCAGGAGATAGCATGAAGGCGATCGATCTATATTTAGAGATCGCAGCAAAAAGAAGTGAGAAAAAAGATATTCTGGCTGCTTACATAAATGCTTGGAACATTTCTGATTCATTACACAATTGGCAGCAAAGCGTTAGATTAAGACAGCAATTTGTAAATAAATTTAAGAACTCAAATGAAGCATATCAACTACGTGTAAAAATTATAAGTTTTTATGAAACCGCTATATTTGATGATAAACAGAGAGCTGCCCAACTTTATCTGAACTTGTTTGAAGATGCAACTGAAATAGATCTTGGTGATGTTGAAAGACCTAGCATTTTCCTGAAAGCATTGCAACTTTATAAAGAGCTTGAGAATGAAAATAAGGTGATCGAATTAAGCATACGTTTTGAACAAATGTATCCAGAACATCCTAATGCTAATGATTTGCTGGTAAATGTTGCTAGATTATATAAAGAGAGAAACGATACAGCAAAATATGAGGAACTTGCTGCTCACCTTTATAAAAAAGATTCCTCAATAGATTTGATCAAAAGTTTAGCTGCAGAAAAGCTAAAGGACATCAAGACACAGGTTGACACATTGTTTGAGAATGAGCAATATGAGTTAATGCAAATTAAAATAGCTGAATTTAAGCAAGAAGAACAAAAATATATAGATAGTGGGTTGCAATTACCTACTGATGCGATTTATGAGACATATGATTTTTATCAGGACTATGTAGACTATAATAGTACTTTTACTGAAAAATTAGAAAATTATAGCCAAAATCTTATAAACCAATCATTTCAGGAGCTAATCAGAGTAAATCAGCTAACTAAATGGAAGGATCATTTAGTCGAAGGAAAAGAGCGGATACCACGTTTAATGGATAACTGTGATCAGTACAAAGATAAAACTTTAGCCTTACTTAAAGAAGGTAATGAGTTTGATCTGCCGGTAAAAAATAAAACTGAAGCATTATATAAAGTAGCTCAGACCTATGAATATGCTTCTGAAGCTGTGAAGGCTCAAATTACAAAATTCGTCGATATTTCAAATCAACTTAATAATGAACAAATTAAACAGAATCCTGTTAAACAGGAACAGTTTAAAAATGCTATTTTAAATGCAGGTAATAAACTTTCATTGCAATTTTTAAAGAAAGCCGTAGGTCTTTACAATACGATCATGATCAACTTTAGTGAAGGTAAAGACTATTCAGATAATTGGACTCTACTTACAAATAATCGTCTTATTTCTTTAGGAGTGAAAAAGCCAAAGATCTACCAAAATATTTATACATCTTCAAATTGGTTTATTACTAACTCAGTAAAAGATAGCATTAATGCAGTAAATGACACATTGTGGTTCAATGTTGATACTTTAGATGAAACTCATACTATTTTTGATTCAGCACGAGCAATCTCATTACCGAATTTGGGTAAAAATGTATATTTCAAAAAACAAATAGAAACAGAAATATCACCAGAACTTGCAACTATTGAATATGTTAGCAAAGAACCAATTGAGATCTATTTTAACGGGAATCTGGTTACAAAAGCGGCACAATTAAAAGATGATCTTTTGAAATTGGGGGAAACTATGCAACCCCATTATGAAGTTGTGACTTCTAAATATATCACGGCTGGTGAGAATACAATTCATTTTAAGCTGCCTAGTAACAGTCAAGTAAGATCAGAATCATCATTGTTTGCTGCTCGCATTAAACTACAATATGATAAAAGCGATCTAGAATTTGCTCGCACTACAGAGAAGAAAGAGCTATTCTCCGATTATAGCTGGCTCTGTTTAAATGATGAGGATATTGTTGATTCTCAAACAGAGCTTATATCCTTAATTAATGGTGATTTACTTGATGTAATTGCAGTTAGTGACACTATGCAAACTAACAAGAAAATAAATTGGAAAACTGCTGCTACTGGAAACTTTGAGTATTATAAATCTCAGATGTATGGCCTAGAAGATTCAAAAGCTTTACAAATTTGGCATCCTCAAATCGATACTACAAAATCAAGAATAGTTGTACTAAAAAAAGAGTTCTATATTGATAGTCCAGAAGTATTGCAAGCAAATGCAAAATTTATTGGACAAAATGAAGTCTCTATCTGGATCAATAACGATCAATTGGAAGAATCTGCTGCAATCGTAGTAGATGAAGCGCTGAAAAAAGTACAACCAGAGAATATTTCAATAACTCAGCTGAAACCAGGGCGGAATTCTATAATTGCCGTTGTTAAAGGTGGTGAGAAATTCAAAGGTTTTATTTTCGAAATGGAATACATAATTCAAAAAATTAGATAAATAAATTGACACGAACTTTATCTATACGAGACTTAAATTGAGGTATAAATGAAAGGTAAATTGACAATAGCTTTGATGATGTTTTTTACATTTGGTCTTTTAGCTCAAAACAGATCGGAACAATCTATCGAAAAGTTCAAAAACATCAAAAAAGTTAAAAGTAAACTTAAAGAAGATACTAAGATTGAAATTCGTAAACCGGATAACTCCAGTTTATTACTCAGACAGGAAACAGAAAAAATGCCATATACAAAGTTAAATTTTATAAAAAAACTAAAAAAATCAAATAAGTTATTATATTAGGGAGGTTTAATATGAACAAAGGGTTGTTAAAAATCTTGATTCTGTTGATATTGTTAATGAGTGTTAGCACACTATCGGCAGCTGTAGATGTGAAAGAGATGTTCATAAATGGTGGACCATTTATGTATATAATCTCATTTTTACTTGTAATTATGTTAATTATGGCCATTATCAAATATTGGCAATTATCGATCAAGGAGAAGATCGATGCTAAAAAGTTTTATTTGAAATTGAAAGGCTATATTAAAAATCAACAGATCGATGAGGCAATTCGCGTTAGTGCTCAATTTAAAAAAACTACTTTAGGGTTTATCTTCTGGAGTGGATTATTGGGGTATAACGATGGACTCAAATCCGGAAAAGAAGGCATCCAGCTCAAGAAACATTTGCAGAACTCATTTGATGAAGCTGGATTACAGACCATTCCCAATGTTGAAGCAGGACTATTCTGGTTTGATATTATCGCTCAAGTTGCGACTCTCTTAGGTCTTTTGGGTACGATCTTTGGTCTCGTTAATGCTTTTGATGCTTTAGCTACAGCTCCGGAAGCTGAGAAAACAACTTTACTTACGAAAGGTATCTCAATGGCGATGGGTACAACTGCTTATGGACTAATGGTAGCTATACCTACAATGCTTATTAAAGGTGCACTTCAAGCCCGAGCAGATAGAATTATCAATGATATCGATGAATATAGTGTTAAAACCATTAACCAGATCACTTATACAATGAAGGGATAGAATCATGGCTTATGGTCCATCACAGAATAGGACGAGATCACAAAAGGAACCACAGAAACCCAATCTGATTCCGATAATGAATCTTTTTATCGTCGTGATCCCAATGCTGATGACGATCATGGTTTCTGTAAGACTGGCAATGATCCAAATAACTCTTCCGGCAAGTGGTGCTGGTAAAACCCAGGAAGAAGTGGAAAAAGATCAACCCAGTGCTCTCACTCTAGCCTTACTTCCGGATAGATTCGAGATAAAAGTGGAAGGTATAAAAGAAGTAATAAAGATTCCACAACTCTCTACCGGTAATTATGATTATGTTTCTCTTGATCAGCATGTTGCCAGCTTGAAAGAAGAAAATAAGAATCAAAGCACTTTTGAGATCTTACCAGATTCCAGAGTAAGATTTGATACTCTTTTACGTTCGATCGATATTTGTAAGAGTAATGACTTTCCTAATATTAAGTATTTAACAACCTTTACAAAAGTGTATCGAGCTAAGCAATAGGAGTATATTATGAAGAGTTTATCTATAAAAGTGAATCGATCATCTCGTGGTGGTCATTATGCAAAGAGAACAAAGGGTAACAAGACTAAAAGCTTAAATATCACTTCCTTAATAGATATTTTGACCATTCTTCTGGTCTTTATGTTGAAGAATATATCCATGGACTCCACTCAGCGAGAATCACCCAAAGGTATGTTATTACCAACTACAATTACCAAGAATGATTTGATTAAAACGGGGCGTGCAGTGATTTTAAGAGTTTACCCAGATAAGATTTTATATGGTAAAGAAAATCAATCTGTTGGTACAATGGAAGAATTTATGACCGACATTAGTGCTAGAGAAACTTTGTTGGGACTGCTTCAATATGAAGCAAAAAACATACAAGGGAGAGGAAATACACCGTGCTTGCTTATTCAGGCAGATAAGGAATTATATTGCCAGTATATAACTGAAATAATCAAATTCAGTGCTAGATCATCTTTTGCAAACATATTCTTTTCGACAATACACACAGATGATAAAACACAAGTGCTGGGTCTTCAATAGGGGAATTTATGGCTGAAAAAGTATTAAATTTAAAACTTATCTACAAAGACAAAAGTTTAGATGTAATAAAATATAAACGTGATTTCCATAATAAAGTCTATATAGGTAATGACAAAAAACTCTTTTGGCAAATACTGGATAAACAATTTCCTCAAAAGCATGAGTTTTTGACCAAGAAAGGATCAGAATTCAGAATAAATTTAAGAGATGAAATGTCCTATCGCATTACAAAGGACAATCAAGAACTTACTGAAGAAGAATTGAAAAGAAAAAATATCATAAAAAAGAATAAATTGATCCTTGATCCCAAAACCGAAGGTGAGATCAAATTTAGAGACAATTGGAAAATCAAATACAATTTTGCATTACCTTATAGCTTCACTCCCAGTGCAGAAGAGATCAAACTAGCTAAGAAATTTTCACATCTTCCACCTCTCTCGCCACAGCAAAAATTTACCCGTCTCTTTATTTTACTCGGTATTTTATTCACATTTATAGGTTTGTATATTGTTGAATTAAATTATGTTCCTCCAAAGCGAGTTAACTTGAAAGAGAAATTACGTCATATTGAACAAATTGCTACCAAGGTAGAACCAGTAGCAGAGGTTCCTGAAGAAAAACAAGTCGCGCGTAGCCAAAAAGAGGAAAAGGTTGTAGATGAAGAAGTAGAACAAGCGCAGGAAATGACGTCCTCGCAATTTGAGCAAGAATTTGGTTTATCATTGGAATCAGGTATGCCAGGTGGTGAAGGTACAGAAGATTTCAATAACGAACTATTAGAAGTAACTCAAGCTGAGCAGATAACAGTTGAAGGTGGTACACAAGGCAGTGGTAGTAGAAAGGCAAAAGCTCAACGAGGTGCTGCCGATCTAGATCTTGCTGGAACTAGTGGTTACAATTTGGAAAGTGCTGGAGATGGATTAAGTGGTTTAGGTGGTACAAGTGGAATAGATCTAGGTGGCTCAGGAGATTTTGAGGAAGTTGATATGTCTGGATTAAGTGGGAAAGTAGGAGACTATAAGATCCACAAGATTCAAAATAGTGCTGAATTCAAGGCAGTTAAAAAACGCTTTGCTGGTCTTAAAAGTGTTAAAGCCGGAAGTATCAAACTAAAGAAATCTTCACCCAAAGTTCAATCTGAAGTTGCCAATATCGACCAAATAGTAACAACATATAAACCTCAGATCACAAAATTATTTACAACTGAATCGATGTTAGTCGATATGTATGGTTCAATTGAATTTGTACTTTATATTGGAGATAATGGTAATATCGAAGCAGTAGAGATAAATGCTTCAAAGAATAGCTCTTTTACAAATTCATTCCTAAGTAAAACAAGAAAGATAATTATGAATTGGAAAATTGAAGTTAAGAATGCTATTGTTTATAGTTTTAGAATGAAGTTCTATAAATAATAAATAAAGTTGCATTAAGCCCTCAACAGAGGGCTTTTTTTATATGCACTATCAAATAGCACTTCCTATTAATCTCAAAAAATTATACATTTACAGATCGGATAAGAATCTGGTGAAGGGCATAAGAGTATTTGTTTCCTTCCAGCATAGATTCTTAACTGGGATAGTTTGGAATAGTGTTAATACACCGGATAAGAGGATCAGTTATAAATCTGTACTAGAGGTGATCGATCAAAAACCAAAGATCCCTAATGAGTTATTGGAACTAGCGAACTGGATGAACAG
>LSCM01000052.1 GCA_001577185.1 Cloacimonetes bacterium TCS62
CATTTTATAACCATGCATTGGTTCTTTTGTTAGAAAACCCAATACAACTAGATCTGTTTTAGACATTTGACCTCCTAATCAAAATCAATATTTTATAGAGTAACTCTTTTACTATTTATGACAACAAAATATTAATATCCTTCACATTATTTTATTTTTCATTATTCTACTTTCTACTACCAACAATTTTTTCTACCTTTACTGTCAAGCATATTATTATAAAGTATAATAGCTATCAATTTAGAATCGCTTTTTTATACAATTAAGATTTTTGTTAATTGACTATGGTCTAGTAAGTTACATGCTTTAAGATAATCTTGTTCTTGACAGCATATTGATTTTTTTATTTTTGCATAATCAAATTAATCTTAAGAAAACGGAGTATAAATGAATAATAATAAATTAATTATATTTGTGATGATCTTCATAATATCAGCTTCTGCTATTGTCATGGAAATTACCGTCAAGCAGCAAGAAGTAGAAGATAGAGTAAAAGTCCCAAAACAAAAAATAGTAACGTCATTGCCAGATTACTCAAAGTGCAATAGTCCAGAAGAGAAAGTAGAATTGTTCTTAAATTTTATAGAACCAATTATTGAATCTGAGAACAGTTATATACTTCGAGACAGAGCGAAACTATTAAAATTGATCGATAAGAAAAAATACTCAAAAACTGAAATTGATTGGTTAAGAAAAAAAGCAGAATTTTATAAATTACGAAATTTTTCACATGAATCAAATAGAAATCTCAATGATTTAAAATCCCGCATGGATATAATTCCTAAACTCATGGTAATTTCTCAAGCAGCTATAGAATCGGGTTACGGGACATCCGGTTTTGCTAGAAGAGGAAAAAATCTATTTGGAATGCGCACAACAACCAAAAGTAAAGGACTTAAACCAAAAGGATTATCCCCAAACACAAAAATTTATGTTAGAAATTATGATTCTTATAACGAATCTATAAAATATTATCTGCGAAACTTGAATACACATAGAGCTTATAGATTATTGAGAAAAACCCGGGCTGAATTGCGAAAAAGGGATAAACCTCTTGATGCCTATAAATTTGTTTATGGTTTAAAAAAATATTCTACTGAAGGTGATGTTTATGTCGCAAAAATAAAGAGAACCATAAAGAAACATGAAAAGATAATTACAGAAAATATATAGTCTTAGTTCTATTTTTCCGATACTTTAAGTCCTGCTCTGAATAGCAGGACTTTTTTATTTTTAAAAAATAATATCTGGACATTATAATGCAAAAAAAGTATAAAACTAAATCAATTGACTAAATTCTAAAAATTAACATTAAAATTTTGAAAATTTATTGTATGGATGGTGAGTTATGAAGAAGTGGATATGGATGATCGGTAATAACTTTGATGATGATAAATATAAAAAATCGTTTGAAAAGTTAAAAAAATTAGGGATTTCACAAGTTCTTTTAAATAGTAATGAAGCTACCTTGGAAAATTTACTCCCAATTGCAACTCAGATGGATATTAAAATCCATAGATGGCTGATCACATTACTTAAAAATGATAAAGAAATAATTTATAAACATCATGATTGGTTTACGATTAATAGGTTAGGCGAATCATCTGCAGATAAACCACAATATGTAAATTACTATAAGTGGCTCTGTCCAAACAACCCAGAAGTTCAAGAATATATTCTGAAAAAAGTTGAAGCATTAAGTAGAATATCTGAAATAAGTGGAGTTCATCTAGATTATATTCGTTATTGTGATGTGATCCTGCCAAGAGGTATTCAACCTGATTATAATCTAATTCAAACCGAAGAAAAAGCCCAATTTGATTATTGCTACTGTCCACATTGCCGAGAGAAATTCAAGAATTTAACTAATATTGATCCAGTAGATTCAACTGATCCATCCAAAAATAAAGAATGGTTACAATTTCGCTATAATAGTATTACGAAACTAGTTAATAAGATCGCTGTAATAGCACGTAGTAATAGTAAATTCATCTCAGCTGCGGTCTTCCCTACTCATATGCAGAAGAATGTAAGGCAGCAGTGGCACAGATGGGATGTTGATGCTGTTTTTCCAATGATGTATCACTCATTTTATAACGAAGATATTAACTGGATAGAAGCTGAAACTAAAAGAGGTGTTGAACTACTTGATAATACTGCTTTGTATAGTGGATTGTATATCCCTTCCATTAAACCTCAAAGTTTATCAAAAGCTGAAGAAAAAGCTAAAATAGGTGGTGCTGAAGGAGTTTCATATTTTAACTTTGATGCATTACAAAATTATAAAATTAAAATGTCGAGGTGAAAAAAGTGTTAAATTATATAACGGAATTAGCTTTAGATGCAGGTAAGATTATTCGTCATGCTTATAATAAAACAAAAACCGACATCCAATACAAAGGAAAGATAGACCTTGTTACAAATACAGATCTAGAATGTGAGAAACTATTGATATCCAAGATCAAAGAAGATTTTCCCCACGATACTATTTTGACTGAAGAAAGTAAGATTGTAAATAAAGGTGCTGAGCGTAAATGGATAATCGATCCTTTGGATGGAACAACCAACTTTTCACATCGTTTCCCATTTTGTGCTGTTTCCATTGGATTTGAAGAAAATGGTATTATGAAATACGGTGTAGTATATGCTCCAATTTTAAATGAACTTTTTAGTGCTGAACTTAAAAATGGAGCTTATCTAAATAATAAACAAATACAGATATCAGAAACGAGAAGTATCGCTAATGCTCTAGTCGCTACCGGATTCCCTTATGACCGTTGGGAAAATGGTGAATTCTATATAAAAGAATTTCTTGCTTTTACAAAAAGATGTCAGGGTGTACGCAGAGCCGGAGCAGCAGCGATCGATCTATGCTATGTTGCAGCAGGTAGACTAGATGGTTTTTTTGAACGAAAACTCAAGCCTTGGGATATGGCAGCCGGAAGTCTAATTATCACAGAAGCTGGAGGAAAGATCTCAACTTTTCAAGGTTCTAATTGGAATTATTCTGATGAAACTATCTTAGCATCAAATAATAAGATCCATCAAAAAATGATCGATATATTGAAAACAGCACATGAATAATGAGTGTAACTTAGTTGACTAAAAAACTACTTAAATCCTCTTTTTGATGTGAATAATCAAGATAAAACTAATGGTTAACATTAAAATAAGTAGAGTATGCTTAAAACCAAAGAGAGGAAACAGAATTATACCAGATAACAAACCGCCAAATGTTGCTCCAATGCTATCCAAATAATAAAACCTACCAGAGCTGTTCAATTTTTCGGTATCAAACTTCCAAGAAAGTAAATTCGATAGGATCGCTCCTTCCAAACCTGCAAAAAGAATATTATAAATTAGATATGTAAAAGCTATTGGAGGTGTATAAAAATACATCAAGATAACTAAAATAAGGTTAAGAAAGAGCAGCAATTTCAAGCTGAATCTATACTTTCTCTGTAATGTAAAACCGATAATTAAACCTAGCATGAAGCTGCTTGAAAAAAATACGATCATAAAATAAACATAGCCAAAATTCATTTGAAAATAATTCAATAAAATCAACTCTAAGATAAAATTACAAAAACTAATACTAAAAATACTAAAATTGAGTTTAAATTTTTTTGGGAAAGAAAACAATTTAAAAAGCAGTCCGATAATTATAAAGACAAGTACAACGATGATGATTTTGATCGGATAAGAGAGCTTTGAGAAAGAAAAAAGATCTAGATCCTGTATATCACTCCATATCTTCACCGAATAAAAATAAGCAACCGGATTTGAAATAGAATTTGGTTTCACATTTACTTCATTGATCCTCGAATGAAAGTTACTGATCTCAAGTTCATTACATTTCTCCCATATAGTTGTATAATTGAACCAAGTCTGCAGTTTCCCAAATGCTCTAGTAGTTAAGCTATCAACGTTATTCGTGATATGATCGTTATTACTTCCGATCAATAGATTTTTCAGACTCGGGATTACAACAAAATTCTTATAATTATAGGCAAACGCATTAATAACTGAAGAATTCAAGGCAGCTATATCACTCGTCATGAAATTTGCACCGCTCTCCAATGTTAAGGCAAAAACGCTGTTCTTATTTTTAAGATTATCTTTTACATTTGTAAAAAATTCTGTAGTGTAAAACCTGTTTAAATTAAGAGTTGTAGGCATTGGAAGATCACAGAAAATTAAATCATAATAACTATCAGATTCTCTGAGATAATGAATTGCATCACCTGTTATCTTATTGACTAAATCAAATTTCGGCATCGTCCTTAGGATGTTTTTTTCTAAAGAAATACAATCTATACTTTTAACTGAATCGCATTGTTTTATTATAGGTATAAAACCACTCAAAGCACCACCGATCAGCAGAATTTTTTGAGGATCTTTGTGTTGTAACATAACAAAATTTATTAACTGTTGGGCATATCTATCATTTTGAGAATTTGCAAGAAGACCACCATTCCAATAATAATTTTGCTGTTCATTTTCAAAAGTTACATCTAATCGTCCATATTGAGAATTTTTGCTGGAAGTTAGTTTTTCTTCTCCATACTTTTTTGCATATCTCTGCTGATAAAAACTCTGTGAAAATGGTAGACATATTAAGAAAAGTAACATTAAGAAAACATTTAGAGATCTTTTATTCACAAAATACAAAAATAAGAAAATCATACTACTTAGTAAAAATATTATTTGAAAATGAGAGAAAAAAGAAAGTAGTATAATCAATAGTATTGATCCAATTATCATACCTATTGCTTCTAAAACATAACCTTTATGCACAGGATCGCTCATTTTATTTAACTGCTTACATAATAAAGGAAACGACAAACCTAGCAGTAAACTTCCCGGTGTAATTACAATTATGGAAATCATTATGAGCAAAGGTATTGATATCAATTCACCCTGAATTACATTCATTTGGTTTATCAGTAATGGTATTAAATAGAATTGTGTGGGAAGAAGAATAGAAAACAAACTAAAAACTGTAGTTACTTTCTTTATTGAGCTTTGTAATTTGTTACCCCACAGGCTACCCAGAGCTATGATAAGAAGCCAAAGTGATAAAAAAATCGAAAAGATGATCTCATTGCCATTCACTCCTATCATTAGCTCACGCAATAAAATCGTTTGTGATATGATCGAAAATACACCAAGAACCGGAAATAGCAATTTTTTAATCGTTGTATTTTCCATAAATTTCATGGTTACAAAAAGAACATCTGCCATCTTTTATTCTTATTTTTTTTATGTAATATCCTTGCCGATCTATGAGCTTTTTACCGCAATACGGACAGAAAGTATCTTCTGCTATCTCCCCTACATTTCCGATATAAACGTAATGTAAACTCTCTCTTTTTGCAATTTCATAGGCTTTATGCAAAGTTTTCAGTGGAGTTGGAGATTTATTTTTTAATTTATAATTTGGGAAAAACCGTGAAAAATGAAGTGGAATATCTTTACTTGTATTTTCCCTGATCCAGCTGCACATAGAATGGATCAATTGAGGAGAATCATTAGCATTGGGAATTATCAGATTGGTTATTTCAAATATCATGTTATCCTGGGCAATTTTGATCGTATTGAGGACGGGTTGTAGTTCTCCTGTTGTATAAGTATGATAAAATTCATCTGAAAATCCTTTCAAATCTATATTGGCAGCATCAATGTATTTTATTAATTCTCGTAATGGTGTTTCATTAATGTAGCCGCAAGTTACCCAAACTGTATAAATCCCCTCCTCTTTAGCAAGTTTTGCAATATCGAACATATATTCATAAAATACTGTAGGTTCAGTGTAAGTAAAAGCGATACTTTTACAATTATACTTTTTACATATTGCAATTATTTCTTCCGGGGTAGTATAATTTGTTTTAACTTCTGCTGGTGAACTCTGAGAGATAGTCCAATTCTGACAGAAATTACAACGTAAATTACAACCGACAGTAGCAATTGATAGTATCTTTGTACCTGGGAAAAAATGATAGAGTGGTTTCTTTTCTATCGGATCTACATGTATGGAAACAGGATAACCATATACTACTGAATATAGTTTACCATCAATATTCTGGCGAACTCTACAATCACCAAATGCATTTTCCTTTATTACACAATTGTTAGGACAAAGATCGCAGCGCACAAAATTATTTTTCAATTGAGTATAGAAGCTTGCTTCTCTTAAAACTTCCGCCTTTTTTCCTATACCTAATACAAAAATAAAAAAAATAATGAAAGCTACAATATAAATTAACTTCTTCATATAGAGAATTTACTTTATTAGATTTTTATTTGTCAATAAATTTAATTTTTCTAAAGAAGATTTTTAAAAAAACAATTTGTTATTTTGAATTAGTTCTAAAAAGTTTTACTTGACTTACCAAGATATTAGATTGATGATATTCTAGATGTTGGAGTTAAATAGCTTGTCATTAAAATCATTGGAAAAAGTTTTAGAAAAAGATAAGTAAGAAAAATAGACGAATGAAAATAAAGCATAATGAATAATAATACAAACTAATTACAGTAGCATCTCTGCTTGAACATCTTGACAGATGGAAATA
This sequence comes from Cloacimonetes bacterium TCS62, assembly GCA_001577185.1. Taxonomy (GTDB): domain Bacteria; phylum Cloacimonadota; class Cloacimonadia; order Cloacimonadales; family TCS61; genus TCS61. The sequence continues at coordinate 6,576 of LSCM01000052.1, forward strand.
AATAATTTGGATGGCTAGTGATTAGTTTAAATAGGATTAATTTTAAAAGAAAAAGTTGTGTGATGTTTAGGAATAAACGACATTTAAATTATGAGTAATACAAAAATATCTATACGTTTTTTTAACGACCGCAAAGTGCGAGCCGTTTGGGACGAGCAAAATGCTAAATGGTGGTTTTCTGTATTGGATATTGTTGCCGTTCTAACCGACCAAAACGACTATTACAAAACCCGTAACTATTGGAAATATCTTAAAACCAAATTGAAGAAAGAAAACAGCCAAGTGGTTAGTGCTACTAACCAGTTGAAAATCGTTGCACCAGATGGCAAAAAGCGTTTAACCGATGTGCTGGATTATAACGGGATAATCGAATTGGGTAAGCAGTTTCCGAGCAAAAAAGCAAACCGCTTTATTGAATGGTTTACTTTTAGCGATGAAAGCATAGATGGTAAAAGTAAGACAAAAGCGTATGCTTTGTTTGAAAGTTCATTTATAGACAATTTAGAAGTTGGCACAATCAAAGGTTTGCAACAAATACACGCTTATTTATTTGGTGGTCTGTATGATTTTGCGGGACAGATCAGGCAAAAGAACATTTCGAAAGGTGAATTTCAATTTGCGACTTCACACTTTCTTGAAAACACACTAAAAAAAATAGAAACAATGCCCGAATCTACTTTTACTGAAATAGTTGAGAAATATGTGGAAATGAATATTGCGCATCCATTTATGGAAGGCAACGGTAGAAGCACTCGAATATGGTTGGATTTGATACTGAAAAAAAATCTAAAAAAATGTGTCGATTGGAGTAAAATAAGCAAGCCGGATTATATGAACGCAATGAAACATAGCCCCACAAACTGCAATGTGCTGAAGAACTTGTTAATAAATGCTTTAACTAATAAGATCAACGATCGTGAAATGTTTATGAAAGGGATCGATTATTCATATTATTACGAAGAAAATAA
>LSCM01000053.1 GCA_001577185.1 Cloacimonetes bacterium TCS62
CTAACCAGAAAACAGTAGATGATATTTGCGCTCACATTCGAGCTGATTCATTAAAGTACATTTCTAAAGAGTTACTTGGCAGGGCAGTTGCCAAACCGAAAAATTTTTGTTATGCTTGTTTCGATGGCAATTATCCAATATTAAAGGATTAATATGAAAATAAAAAAATGGAATGATATTACTAAATTTTCAAAAAAATTACGTGCTGAGAATAAAAAAATTGTTTTTACAAATGGTTGCTTTGATATTATCCATGCTGGTCATATATTATATCTTGAAGAAGCAAGATCATTAGGTGATGTTTTAGTTATCGGATTAAATAGCGATAAATCGGTAAAACGTTTAAAAGGAAAAGATCGTCCTATCAATTCTGTAGAAGATCGAGCATTGGTTTTATCTGCACTTTCTATGGTAGACTATATTGTTGTTTTTGAAGAAGATACGCCATATAAGTTAATCAAAAACATTAAGCCAGATATTTTGGTCAAAGGTGGAGATTGGTCAGTTGAAGATATTATCGGAGCTGACATAGTTCTGGCTACGGGTGGAGTAGTAAAAAGTTTATCTTACAAAGAGGGAAGATCTTCTTCGGAGATAATTTCCAAAATGAGGAAATGTTAATGGAAGAACATGATATAGCTGTAGTGAAAAAGGTATCCAGTAATTATATTTGGATAGAGATGGAAAAAAATGGTTCATGTTCAAATTGCTCGATGAATGGTATTTGTCAACAAGATGGAAAATCAATAATCCATAAGATAAGAACTGATCGATCATTTGAAGTTGATGATACAGTCCAAGTTGAAGTTTCTCCTAAATTAAGGATTTTCTCATCTTTCATAATATTCCTCTTCCCTATTATCACAATGGTCATTTTTTATTTAATTGCAAAGTATCTTATTTCACTATCTGAGGATTTTTCCATTATTTCTTCATTATTTGGTGTATTACTCAGTGGTTTTATCGTTTACTTGATCGATAAAAAGTATTCTGATAAAATCAGCATTAAAATTTTAAGTAAATTAAAGAGGTAGATATGAAATTACATTTGAATAAAATGGTGTTCTATGGTTATCATGGTGTACATCCCGAAGAGAGAAAACTAGGCCAAAGATTTATCGTTAACTTTTGCTATCAAACCAAAAAGAAGCACGATATCAAGATCAACAATTTAACAGATACTGTAGATTATACAAAAGTTTATGATATAATTAAGCATATTTTGGAAGAAAAAGAATTTCATCTATTAGAAGTATGTGCAAACACACTACTTGATTCTGTTTTAGCAAAATTTCCACGAATTATTCACGCAAAAGTGAATATACAAAAGCCTTCGGTTCCGATCAATGGAAGCCTGAATTCAGTCGAAATAGAAATGGAGAGAAATAGAAAGTAAATGATCTGTTATCTCGGTCTAGGTTCAAATTTAGGTGAAAGATACGAACTTATTCAATCAGCTATTGAGAAGATCAACAAAATACAGAATGTCAATACACTAGAAAGAAGCTCACTAATAGAAACCGAACCCTACGGGAAAACAGATCAACCTGATTTTATAAACTGTGTAATCAAGATCAATACTGGGCTGAGTTCATTAGAGTTATTAAAAAGATGTTTAAAAATTGAAGATGAACTTGGTAGATTGCGCAGTGAAAAGTGGGGAGCTCGAACTATTGATATCGATATTTTATTTTACGGAGATAAAATTATAAAAAAAAAGAGACTGGAAATCCCTCATCCGGGAATTGCTAAAAGACGATTTGTTCTAAGATCATTAAATGAAATTTGTCCCGAATTTGTACATCCAGTATTACAAACGAAAATTAAAACATTATATAAGGAAATAAAATGAAAAAGTTGGCTTCAATAGTTTTGGCGGCAGGAAAAGGTACAAGAATGAAAGCTAATAAACCCAAAGTGGTCTTTCCACTTGCTGGGAAACCAATGATAAATAGAGTTCTAGAAACAGCCAGAAAGATCGATAGCGATCTCATTACTGTTGTTGTGGGATACAAAAAAGATGAAGTTATTGCTACAACTAAGCACAATGAAAAGATAAAATTTGTAGTGCAAGTTGAGCAAAATGGCACTGGCCATGCTGTAATGGTAACTGAAGAACAATTTAAGGATTTTGAAGGTGATGTTTTTATTCTTTGCGGGGATGTTCCTCTTCTTAGACATCAAACACTAGAAAAAATGTTGGACCATCATAGAGAGAACAATGCTGCTTGTACTGTATTGACTGCTGAAATGGATGACGCTCTTAGATATGGGAGAATAGTTCGAAACGAAAAAGGTAACGTTCAATGCATTGTGGAATTTAAAGATGCAAATGCTGAAGAAAGAATGATAACTGAGATCAATACAGGAATCTATTGCTTTGATGCAAAAAGCTTGTTTAAAGCTCTTAAAAATATTAGTAATAACAACAAGCAAAATGAATATTATCTTACCGACACGCTGCAGATATTGAATAATGAAAATAAATTAGTCACATCTGTGCTTCTCGAAGATATGGTTGAGGCCTCTGGAATAAATTCCAAAGAGCAATTAACAAAATTAGAAAATGAATATTTCAAGAGGAAAACTCACTTTGATAACTAAATTTTCTAAATTTGTGTTATTAAAGTATACAAGTTCATAGATAATTAATAGGAGACTTAAATGAGTGATATATTGTATTCACCCTGGCGTTTGGAATATATACTTTCGAAAAAGGATGGTAAATGTATTTTTTGCGTTAAACCTTCTGATGAAAAAGATGATGAACATCTAATACTTTATCGTTCGAAATACAGTTTCGTAATTATGAACACATTTCCTTATAACAATGGTCATATTATGGTTGTGCCCAATAATCACGTTTCAAAATTATCGCAATTAAGTAAAAGTGAGCTCGATGATCTTTTTGAGACGGTACAGCTATGTGAGAAAATTATTAATGAAGTTTATGATCCTGAAGGAATGAATATAGGATTAAATCTTGGTAGAGCTGCTGGAGCTGGAATTGATCAGCATCTACATGTTCATATAGTTCCCAGATGGAATGGTGATGTTAATTTTATGACTACGGTCGGTAATACGCGTGTAATTCCAGAATCATTTAAAAGTGCATTTAAGAAGCTTAAAGAACAGTTTGACAATGACCTTAACAAAAAATAAATTGTCTTACAGGTTGAAACGCCTTTTATTAATAGTGTTTGCAACTATTATTATTGCGTTGATGATCTGGTTTATACTGTTCTTTAATAAGGAAAGTGAAAATAAAGAAAAATTTAGTGCAGATGTGCCTATAGTTAAGATATCCATTTTAAATGGTTGCGGTATCGAAGGTGCAGCTGCAGAAGTTAAGAATTATCTTATAAATAATAATATAAACAAAATTGATGTGATCTCATGGGGTAACATAGAAAGAGATATGTTTATTTACGGGAAATCGATAATCGTAGTAAAAAAAAGAAACAAAAAGAAATTAGAATATCTAATGCAAATTACAGGTATAAATAGGAGAATCTTTGCTGTTGATGAAGATATAATAGAGGATATGCAAATAATCTTGGGAAGAGATTATAAAACTATTTTTAATTAATCATAAAATGGAAAGGAGCATTACAAATTTATGAAGAAAAGTCTTAGAGAAAAAGTAGATAATATAATTGATTGGTCTTTCGAAAAAAAGGCGGAAAATGTTGTACAATTTGATGTTAAAGAAAAATCTAATTTTACTGATGCCATCGTTATCTGTCAAGGATCAGTAGAGCTACACAATAAAGCAATTGCTGAATTTATCATTGAAAAATCAAATGAATATGATTACCAAATCCTTTCAAAAGAGGGATTAGAGAATGGAAAGTGGATACTTTTAGATCTTATAGATGTTGTAGTACATATATTTACTCATGAGAAACGAGATTATTACAAAATAGAAGATCTTTATAAAAAAGCACCAAAACGAAATAAGGAACAGAAAAAATAATTATGATCAAATCACGAATTTCTTCAGATATAGTTAAATGTTTAGATAACTTAGGTTTAGATTTTCAGAAAAACTTTACAGTTGAGATCCCTAATAATCCTGAGCATGGAGATTATTCTACAAATGTTGCCTTATTACATGCGAAAAAAAACGAATTAAAACCTAGAGAATTAGCTGAGAAGATAGCAAATCAAATTGCCAAAAAGCGTAACTATAAATCTGCTGAGGTTGCTGGACCGGGTTTTATTAATTTCAAATTAACTAATGGTAATTATCATAAAATGCTCCAAAAGATCTATAAAGCAGGATCTAGATTTGGAAGATCTAAGCATGGAAAAGATAAAAAAGTTATCCTAGAATTTATCAGCGCTAATCCAACAGGTCCATTGAATGTTGTTAGTGCTCGTGCAGGAGCTTATGGGGATTCTTTAGCTCGTATTATGAAGAAAGTTGGTTATGATGTTTTTACAGAATTTTATGTAAATGATGCTGGTAATCAAGTAGAAATTCTCGGAGAATCTATCGATATAAGATACCGAGAGTTACATAGTAAAGTTTTAGAAGAATTTCCTCCTGAAGCATATCAAGGAGATTATATCAAGGAGCTTGCAGCACAACTTAATAGTATTGAAGGTTCCAAACTTTTCCATTATACGGAGAAAGATCGTCTGGAGAAAATGAAAAAATTTGCATTAGCAGAGATTCATAAGCTACAATTGAATAGCCTAATAAGGTATAATGTCGATTTTGATAACTGGATGTCTGAAAAGAAATTACGTAAAGAAGGCGTATTAGAGGAAGCCTTAAGTTATTTAGCTGAAGCAGGATGTACTTATGAAAAAGAGGAAGCTATTTGGTTTAATTCTTCTGAACATGGGGATGTAAAAGATCGAGTCTTGATAAAAGCTGATGGCAATCCAACCTATCTTGTACCAGATATAGCTTATCATATAACAAAATATAACCGTGGATTCGATATTATTATTGATATTTTAGGACCGGATCATCACGGACATGTTTCTAAGTTACGTGCATCAATGAATGCTTTAGAGCTTGATGAGAATAAACTAGAAGTTGTTTATCTTCAACACATAAATCTTCTTGAAGAAGGGGAAGTTGTAAAAATGTCCAAAAGGGCAGGAAAAATTGTAACTTTAGACGATTTGATAGATGAAGTTGGTGCAAATGTCGCACGATATTTCTTCATAGATAGAAAGCCTAGTGCTCATCTCGATTTTGATCTTGAACTTGCGAAAAAGAGATCAAATGAAAATCCTGTTTATTACTGTCAATATGCTCATGCTCGTATACATAGTTTATCAAAAAAAGCAAAGAAAGCTAAGATAAAACTTAAGAAATTTGATGTAAAATTGCTCAGAAAATTAACGAAAGATATTGAAATATCTTTGATCAAAAAAATGCTGGAATTCCCCTCTATCGTAATAGCAGCTGCTGATAATCGAGAACCGCATAGGGTTTCCGGGTATGTTCATGAACTATCTGGTATGTTCCACAAATATTATGCAAAATATCAAATTGTTAACTCTGCCCATATAGAGCTTAGTCAAGCTAGATTGTACTTGATAACTTCTGTACAAAATGTAATAGCACAAGCTCTTGATCTGATGGGTATAAAAGCAACAAAAAAAATGTAGTGCTATGAATAAGATCGTTGTTTTATCTGATACACATCAAAATCAAATTCTTCTGCGAAAAGTTTTGGAGAATGAAAATGATTATAATTATGTTTTTCATTTAGGAGATGACTATGAAGACCTTGATGAAAATTTAGATTTGATCACGAATAAAAATATCACTAAAGTTCCAGGTATTTTTCATCCTGGTTATAAAGATGGTTCTCTGGAGAAAATTAAACAAGTTATAATAAACGGTTGGAGTTTTTTACTAACTCATGATATTGAGGATTTTGAAAATACGGACCAAATCGCAGACTTTTACTTATTTGGCCATACACACCATTGTAATTTTGAAGAATATCAAAAATCCTACTACCTAAATCCAGGCCATTTAAAAGATGATAATCATAGAGGTAAAGAGCCTTCTTACGTTATTATACTTGTAAACAAAGCTGAGATCAATATCCAATTCAATAGAATAGATGGATCGACTTTCTATTCAAAAAAAATCATGAAAAATATGTAACTTTTTGCGTTTAAATCGTTACAATAATAAAAAATAAATTCTGGAGCGAATATGAAAATAGAAGAGATCAATAAAAAAGTAATGGAAAAAAGTGAGATTGTTGATAAGATCATTAAAGAAGTGAATAATACGATTGTTGGCCAACAATATATGATCCGTAGAATTTTAATCGGTCTTCTTGCAGATGGCCATATACTTTTAGAAGGCGTCCCGGGATTAGCCAAAACCTTGGCTGTGCATACAATTGCCAATACAATCAGCTCAACATTTCAAAGACTTCAATTTACTCCGGATCTGTTACCAGCGGATCTTACCGGAACTTTGATATATAATCAAAAAAACAGTGAATTTGTTCCCAAAAAGGGTCCAATCTTTGCGAATTTTATTTTAGCTGATGAAATAAATCGTGCTCCAGCTAAAGTGCAATCTGCCTTGTTAGAGGCTATGCAAGAAAGACAAGTTACGATCGGTGACGAAACCTATCCCTTAGAAAAACCTTTTTTAGTTATGGCAACGCAAAATCCTTTGGAGCAAGAAGGTACCTATCCCCTACCGGAAGCACAAGTTGATAGATTCATGTTGAAACTGATCATAGATTATCCCAGCAGAGAAGAAGAAAAACTAATCTTGGAAAAAATGGTACGTAAAGATGATATTCCTGTAAACACGGTAGTTGAGCCTAAAGATATTTTGGAGATAAGAGAATTGATCAAAGATATCTATATGGAAGACAAAATCAAAGATTATATATTAGATCTTGTTTTCGCAACTCGTAACCCTCAGAATTTCAGGAATTTGGAGTATCTGGACAACCTAATTGATTGTGGTGCATCACCAAGAGCAACGATCTATTTGGCACAAGCAGCTAAAGCACACGCATTTATGGAGCATCGTGGTTATGTTACACCAGACGATATAAAGGCAATTGGAAAAGATATTCTGCGACATAGAATTATTCTAACTTATGAAGCTGAAGCAGAACAAATATCCCAAGAAGATATTGTGAATAAGTTGTTTGATGAGATCGAGGTTCCCTAGATCATTTTTTTTAGTTTGATCAAAGATAAAACTATTTTGTATAAAGCATGAAAACTTCTGAAATTCTAAAAAGAATTAGAAAAATCGAGATCACAACTCGAGATCTAGTTTCAGAGCTATTTTCCGGTGAGTACCATAGTTTATTTAAGGGACAAGGATTGGAATTCTCGGAAGTTCGTGAGTATCAAAGTGGTGATAGTTTTCGACAGATCGATTGGAATGTAACAGCTCGACACGGTTATCCTTATATCAAAAAATTTG
>LSCM01000054.1 GCA_001577185.1 Cloacimonetes bacterium TCS62
TGATTGTCTTGATCAATGTATTTTTGTTAATGGTGATACTAATATTGAATTTGTAGAAAATGCCCGTATTATTTCACAAGGTAATATTCACTTAATGAAATCTGCTAGATTTAGCATTCTTCAAGCGAATAAAAAAATAACAGGTTCTAAGGAATCCGTTATTTCCGGAGGTCTTGTTCAAAGCGGTGAAAATATTGAATTAGCAATTGTTGGTAGTCCCTTCCCTGTTGAAACTGAAATTGAAATAACAACCGCACCGTATTTAAAAGAGAAGATACAAAAATTGCAGAAAGATTTTGTTAATGCTAAAGATAATGCTGAGAAAAATGATGAGATCTTAGTTGAGATTTCAAATAAACTATCAAAATTAAAGAAACAATATACTAAAGCTCTAACAAATAATCTTAAAGAGGATTTATCAGAATTTGAAATAAAGATAAACAAAGTTATTTATGAAAATTCTTATTTTAGAATAATGAAACATTCAAAAAAGATTATTGCAGAGACTATTAATTCTGCTTTATCAGTGAAAAATGGAGAATTAACAATTTATGACATTGACAAATTTTCATAAAAAAATATTTTATCCTTAAATAAAAAGGATAAATATTGTGAAGTTAATTTTCTTAAAATTGGAATTCATAAAGTATAATAATTTATAAATGAACTAAATAGCATTTACCAACAGGTAAATGCATTTTTTTTTACAAACTTTTATTTGAGGTGAAAATGGATAAGAAACTTGATACATTAGTAAAAATGCAAAATGTCGACGATATTATTGGTGAAAAACTTGATTTAGTAAAGATATTGCCCAAAGAGCTTAGTAACCTTAAAAAAGCGTTGAAGGATTCAAATAATGAGCTAGCAGATGTTAAAGATAAATTAAAACAAAATAAGAATAAACAAAAGCAGAAAGAATTAACTATTCAAGCTAATAAAGATAAAATGAATAAATATAAGGAGCAGCTTCTTACTATCAATACTAATAAAGAATATAAAGCTTTAAATAGTGAAGTTAGCCACCTGGAGAAAAAAAATTCACAAATTGATGATAGCTTGATTGAATTAATGGAAGAAGAAGCTGATCTACAAGAAAAGCTAAAACTAAATGAAGAAAAACAACAGAAAGCAAGCGATGATCTAAAAGCAAATGAAAATAAGTTAAATAAAAAAATAGACAAAGTTAAACAAGAGATTAAAGAGCTCCGCTTAAAACGTAATTCTCTAGCTGATAATTTAAATACAAGTATTGTAAAAAGATATGCTGCTCTTATAAAAAGTAAAGCTAGAAAAGCTGTTGTACACAATTTAAATGGTGCTTGTAGTGGTTGTGGTTATCAATTAAGACCTCAGCTAGTTATTGAAATTTCTGAAGCAGATAAAATTATTTTTTGTGAAAATTGTGGACGAATTTTGATTAAAAGACATAATGAAGACTAATCTTTTGTCAAAGAAGATAAAATGTCTGTCCCGCTTAATTTAGACTGAAACATTTTTTAGATAAGCGGGGAGGAAAGTCCGAACACCATAGGGTAAGATACTTCCTAACGGGAAGCCTTGGCAACAAGGAGCAAGCTCCACAGAAACAAACTTCCCATCATCAGTGATGGGTAAAGGTGAAATGGTGATGTAAGAGACCACCAGATTCCGATGTAAATCGGGATGCTAGGAAAGCCTTATCTGGTGCAATGCCAAATAGAAGAGTTGGAATTTACCCGATTCAATAACTCTTGGGTAGGCAGCTTAAACCGGTCTTTAAAAAGAACTCGATCGAGTACAGTAATGTCCGGTGTAGATAAATAGACATTGTTTTACTTTTTAAGTAAGTTACAGAATTCGGCTTAATATCTTCTTTGACATTTAATAAAAAAATATAGGAATAATATGCAAAAAAAATGGAAAATTTCGAATCCTCTGAACAAGGAACAATTAGAACTACAGTGTAAAATTGTTGATGAATTAAATTGCCCTGAGATGATAGCTGAAATGCTTGTCCGAAAGGGTATTACAGATAAATATGAAATAAAAAAATTCTTTAACCCAACGATAAATGATAGTTACGATCCCTTTTTGTTTAAACATATGCAAAATGCTGCTGAAAGAATTAAAATTGCAATCGAAAACAATGAGAAGATCGTGATCTATGGTGATTATGATGTAGATGGTACTACTTCAACTGCTTTATTATATTTGGGATTGAATAAAATTGGAGCAAATGTTGAGTATTATATTCCAAATAGAATGATCGATGGATATGGTCTATCATTATCTGTAGTAGATAAATTAACAGAGCAAAGTGCAAAACTTGTTATCAGCGTAGACTGTGGTATTAATGCGCTTGAAGAAATTGATCTAATTAACAATTCCGGTATAGACATTATTGTGACCGATCATCATAATCCCAAGGAGATTCTCCCTGAAGCATATGCGATTATAAATCCCAAAGTAAATGGCTGTGATTATCCATATAAGTTACTTGCGGGAGTAGGAGTAGCATACAAATTACTTTTAGCAGTTTATCAAATAATGGATTTTGCCACAAAAGAGATGAGAGATAAATATGTTGATCTTGTAGCGCTGGGAACAGTTGCCGATATAGTTCCATTAACTGGTGAAAATAGAATATTTGCTAAAATTGGCTTAAAAAGATTAATAGAAAATGATAATATTGGTATTACATCTTTAGTAAAAATTGCAGGACTTTCAGAAAAAAAATTAAACTCGAGTGATATCGTTTTCGGTATTGCGCCTAGAATAAATGCTGCAGGAAGAATGGGAAGTGCACTTCGAGCTGTAGAACTAATGGTTTCGAATGATAATGATGAAAGTTTGGAATTAGCTCAAATTATTGAAAGAGAAAACTCACTTCGTCAACAAATCGACCGTCAAACATTTGAAGAAGCTTGCGATATAATTGAAAAAAAATACAAGAATATCGAAGAAACCTCTATCATAGTAGTATCTTCGGATAACTGGCATCAAGGTGTGATCGGTATTGTAGCCTCCAAAATCGTAGAAAAATATTATCGTCCTACAATAATGATAAGTTTTAAGGATGGGATAGGAAGCGGTTCAGGGCGTAGTATTCATGGTTTTGACCTTTTCTCAGCTCTATCATCAGTGGAAGAATATTTAGAAACTTATGGAGGACATAAATACGCTGTCGGGCTATCTGTCCTTGTAGAATATGTTGATCTGATAGAAAATAAGTTAAGCAAATATACAAAGGAGCATATAACCGAAGATCTATTAATACCTCCATTAAATATTGAAACAAAGATCGAATTATATGAAATTAACGAAAATTTAATTGAATGGTTAAACAAATTTGCTCCTTTTGGTCCTGGTAATATGCGATCTATTTTTTTCACAGAAAATGTGATGATTATAGGTTTTCCTTATAATGTAGGGCAAAATCATTTAAAGTTAAAGGTAATGAAAGACGGTTGTTCACTCGATTTGATAGGATTCAATCTTGGTGATTATCTTCCATTTCTAAAAAAGGGTGCAACAATTGATATCGCTTATTCACTCGAATTTAATACTTGGCAAGGTAGAACAACTATTCAGGGTAAGTTAAAAGACCTTAAGTTTAAAAAATAGTATGGTTATTAAAAGATATTGGTTTGTTCTGATAATTCTCGTTGTTGTATTACTGACAAGTTGTAGTTCAATAAGTTATCAAATCCCTAATAAACCAGTAAAACTAGATATTTTACATAAGCTAGGCATAAATTTTAAAGCAGATAAATGTGTCTATTCCTCTTCACAAAATGTACTTTTCGTCAAAGAAAAAGATACAAATTTCATCCACATATTTAAAGACGGACGACAGATTAATAAGATCGGGGGCATAGGATTTGAAAAACAGCAATTTAATCAACTTTCGGACATAGCTTTAGCACCTGACGGGAACTTATACACTTTAGACAGTGCTTCTCTTAAGATCACAAAATTCGATATTGAAGGAAAATGGATTGCAAAAATAGATTTAAATAATTTTAGTGAACCAACTTTATTCGATGTTACTATCAACGATCAGTTTTATATTTATGATTCAAACAAAAACGAAATTTTTATCTTTGATCCATTAAAAAAAAATAGCGATTACTCTTTTGGAAAGTTTCAGCTTAGTAAGCCTACAAATTTAAAAGTATCGAAAAATCAAATAATTATAAACAACTCTCATAAGAATCACACACTTATTTACGATACTTTAGGAAAATTTATTAGTAAATCTAATGAATATGTTCAATCTCAAAGAGGGATTAAGTTTATTTTAAAGAATAATTATTTCGTCATAAGTGATAATAAAATAAAATTTGCGATCTCTGCAAAACCATGGCTCAGGTTTTATATGCAAAGAAATTACTGTTTATTGATCTCAAATAATGAAATTTGGATAGCAGCATTAAGATATAGGTAAAATAAATGTACAAGAAGTATAGACATTTTTGGCTAATGTTTTTAGCTGGGTTGTTACTTGCTGCTAGCCGGCTTCCTCTTCACACGGGATTTTTAGTATTCTGGTCCTTAATCCCAATATTCATTTTATTTAACTCAAAGCTATCTATTAAACAGATTCTGATCTCTGCATATGTTTTTAGTTTTGTTTATATTATTGTTTCCTTACACTGGATTAATCTTGTAACTATACCTGGTTTCTTTGGTATGATCATAATCATTGGATTGTATTTCTTCATACTATTTTTACTAGTTTATAAATTATGGCATCAATTCCCAAAAGTTAAATATTTATCATTCATTTTACTATGGTTATCATTTGAGATTCTTCAGAATTTTGGTGAATTTCGTTTTCCCTGGTTTAATATTGGATATTCGCTCGCTGATTATCTACCTTTAATCCAACCTGCTGAGATTGGTGGAATTTATCTGTTATCTCTTTTAATAATCATAATAAATATATTGATATACAATTTAATTAATAATTTTAAAAAAAATATAATCATCTTATCTGTTGTGATAATTTTATGGTCTAGTTATGGGATTCTTCGTCTGCGAAATATCAGATTAAAAAAATCAGATACAAAAGTCGCTATGGTGCAAGTTAGTGTTCCACAAAACAAAAAATGGAAAGATAAATATTTAGATTCAACTATTGCTCTGTATAAAAATTTTACTCAGAAAGCTGCAAAAGAAGATCCATCTCTAATAATTTGGCCGGAATCAGCTCTTCCTGTTTATTCTTTAAAACAATCAAAATACAGGCTTCTCATAAAAAAACTTGCGAAAGAAAATGGTGCAGATATATTTACTGGTTTTCCACATTATATTTATGCAGGGAAAGATCACCCTTCAAAATATAAGTTTTATAATGCTGCAACTAAGTTTGGAAAAGATGGTGACATTGCTCCTTATTACTCAAAAAATATACTAGTTCCTTTCGGAGAACGAATCCCTTTTCTCAAATATTTCCCTTTTTTATGGAATATTCATTTAGGGCAAGCCAATTGGGAATATGGTAAAGAACAGAAATTTTACAATATTAATAATGAAACTTACTCTCCACTCATCTGTTTTGAAATAGCATTTGAGAGATTAACTACAAAAATTGCCCGACAAGATGTTGATTTTATTGTAAATATTACTAATGATGCTTGGTTCTATCGCTCTGCAGGGACATACCAACATGCAATTATGGCAAAATTTCGGGCAATAGAAACAAGAAAACAAGTGTTTAGAGCTGCTAATACAGGTTATTCATTGGTGGTCTCACCTAGCGGTAAAATAAGAAAAAAATCTAAGCTCTTTGAAAAAACTATTATTTTGGATAATGTTCTTATCTATAATGGAAGATCTTACTTTACAAAATATTTATCTTGGTTTCCCTTTGTATTCATAATTGGTGCATTGATCTTAATGATATTTTGGTTGAGTAAATATTTATATGAACGATCGAAAAGATTAGAAAACAACAAGATTTGAAAGAGATGAAAAAATATTATTATACTATTGGAGAAGTAAGTAATTTACTAGATCTTAAACCTCATGTCTTAAGATATTGGGAAAAAGAGTTCAAACAAGTACATCCAAAGAAAAGATTTGGACGTAATCGACGATATAATCCCGATGATATAGAAACATTAAAAAAAATAAAATACTTGTTACATAAAAAACGTTACACGATCGAAGGTTGTAGAAATAAACTTAAGGAATTAAAAAAATCGGAAGATCAAATTGAACTCAATTTTAAAATTAATAAGAAAAAACTAAAAAAGAAATTAAAAACCGAGCTTTTGGAAGTTAAAGAAATACTCTCTGACTAATAAAAAAAAACCGCCCGAGTTCCGAGCGGTTATTTTTTTTGCTTATCTCTTCCGTGGATGTTTCATCTTATGTTTTCCTGGATAATCTCTTCTGTGATGGATCTTCATTAAGTCTTCTGCCTTTTCTTTCTGCTCTTCAGTAAGAATATCCCATTTCATTTCGTTTTGTTCAATTCTCTTTGTAGCAATCTGCTGCTTAAAATTATAGAATTCTTCAGTGAGTTTACGCATTTTAGCAAAGTCATGATTTTTCATAGCATTTCTTTTATCAATAGCTATCTTTTTGATCTCAGAATTAAGCTCGATCATCTCCTTTTGAAACTTTGTTCGGAAGTTCTCGATATCTTCTAATTGTTCTTCAGTTAACTCTAATTCTTCTGCCAATCTTAAGTGATCGTTAGACTCGTAAAATTCCATATGATGCTCCCGCTCCAACATTTCCATTCTACTCTGTCTCTCACCCATTTTTTTATTACCTTCAAATGCTGATAATAAGCTTACCATAACAATCAATGTGATTGCGATCATAGTGATTTTCTTCATCGTCTCCTCCTTAATTTTCCTCTATTTTTATTTAATCTTTTATGCTCAATCATTCTCTTAATTTCTTCCGGAGTCATTCGTTCACGAGCCTTGATCAATAATTCTCCCATCTTTCTTTCCATAAGTGTTTGTTTTTCTATTGTTATATCTAATTTCTCCTGGGAGATGGCATGATCGAAATCTTTAGTAAATAAGCTTTGCAAAAATTCAAATTTTGCATCAAGAAAATCTTCATGCACCGGTCTTAGAATTTTTCTATTTACAAAAAGTTTTTTTCTGAAATTCGCAGGCATGTTTTGATGAAAAGCTGGTGGCATTCGATCCTCTCTCAGCCTAAAAAAATGTAAGTAAGCAAATGTGCCAATAAAAGCTAAATTAAATGCTATAGACACCAAAAATATAGTGACTAAGAATTTTTTAGACATCCTCTCCTCCCTCAAAATAGCTATAAAATGAATCTTGACCAAATTCTACTAACGAAACCTTATTAGAATTAAAAGTGATATTACTTAATATAATTCCAGAGATAAATGTGAAGATAACTAATGCTGCTATTGGAAAATTTACAACTTTTTTGAAATCAATTCTTTCTTTTCGAATAGTTTGATTCAAAGTATTGTTTATAAGATAGTCTGGAACTTCTTCATCATT
>LSCM01000055.1 GCA_001577185.1 Cloacimonetes bacterium TCS62
TTTTTCTTTCTATTGGACGCAATTTGACTCCTTATTTTGTAGAATATTTTGACAAAAAATATATGCAAGTTATAAATTGTCAAAGGTAATTATATGAAAAAGAAAATATTAATAATAGTCTATTATTGGCCTCCCAGTGGTGGTGCTGGAGTGCAGAGATGGCTCAAATTCGTGAAGTATTTACCACAATTTGATTGGGAACCAACTGTAGTAACTACAAAAAAAGGTGATTATCCTGTTATTGATGAATCATTGCTGCTTGAGGTACCTGAAAAGGTTAGAGTGGTTCAAACTAAAACACCATCTTTCCTAAAATTGTTCAACAAAACAAGTGATGATTCTCTACCATATGGGAGTTTGGAATATGGTGAAAATGATTCATTTATTAAAAAAATAGCAATATGGTTCAGAAGAAATATAATTGTTCCTGATGCTAGAAAATTATGGAATAAATATGCTTATAGATCTGCAAAAAAACTGATAGAATTAAACGATTATCAAGCAGTAGTAACTTCCGGACCTCCTCATTCTACACATTTAGTTGGTCTTAAATTGAAAAAAAAATATAAGATCAATTGGATCGTTGATTTTCGTGATCCCTGGACTAATATTGATTATTTAAAGAATATCAAGAGACTCAAACTTACAGATAAATATGATTTGAAATTGGAAAGAAAAGTAATAAACAATTGCGATAAATTAATAGCTGTGAACGATCAGATCATTGCTGAGCTCAATGTTGAAGAAAAATCTGTAGTCATTACTAATGGTTATGATGAGGATGATTTTAAAAACTTAAAAAGAGAAGATAGTTCTACCTTAAATATCAATTATTTTGGTAATATTACGATCGAACGTAATCCATTGATTTTATTAAAAGCGATCAATATGTTGCTCAAAGAAAAAAAATGTGAGATCAGTTTAAACTTTTGGGGTATGATCACCAAAGAGATAAAAGATAAATTAGCCGAACATGATGTTTATGAGATAGTTCGAATCCATTCATATCTTCCCCATTCAGAGATCTTGCAAAAGATGTTACATTCATCCATTTTGCTCCTTATAATAAATAATGTACCTGGGAATGTAGGAATAACAACAGGAAAGATATTTGAATATTTAGGAGCTAAAAGACCAATTCTTGGTATTGGTCCAACTGATGGAGAAGCAGCTAAATTAATTAAAAATGCTAGTAGTGGAAAAATGTTTGAATATGATAATATGCTCGGAATCAAGAATTTTATTAACAATATTCTAAACAATAATGAAGGATTTGATTTTTCAGATGTAGAACAATTTAGTAGAAAAGCCTTAACAAAAGAATTGATAGATAATTTAAAATAAAAAAAAGCCCTGAAACAGGGCTTTCATTTTACTTACTTATCTTTATTATTTTATCAAACCTAACCAATCTCCTAATAGAAACTGAATTCTACCGATCAGCAAAGATATACGAGCCATAACAGTATATCCAAATGAAGCTCCAAATCCGATCATCATGAACCAAATACCAACATTTGTAACTTTCCCATATATTCCTTTATGAGCTTTTGAGAAAAAGAAATATAAGAGAATTGTTACAGTTCCAATAAAGATCAATGTGATATTGATTGATGCCAGAGGAAGCATAGCGCTTCTCATTTGAACAAGTACCGATGAGTGTAGTGACATTGGAATACCCATTCCAACAATACCCATACTAAAAGTGATTGGATATCGAGCAAGCCAACTTAAGTTCTTAGTAAATCGGAAAATGTATAGTGAACCTATTAGAGCTGGAATGATTATTATAAATTTATGATCTAAAAATATCGGTGTATAAACATAGGGCATAAATACATTCTCAAATAAAAGCGGAATAGCATATCCCATAGAAACACCAACTAATAATGCTTCAGCAAATTTATAAAATGGATTATCTTTGTATAAGAACGAGAATATACACAATGTTAGGAATGCGGCTACGAAATTACTTATTGTTTCAAACATGTTGTCCTCCTATACTATCTTTTTCTTCTTTTTCTTTGTTAAGAAAAAACCAATATTTCCCAGTATGATGAAAACTATTATCATAACATGGGCTACAGATTGAGCGTTCATACCGATCCGAGCTTTCTTGAATTTGTATTGTAAATCAGCATCGGTTTCGATCATCTTACCATCAACTTCGTATGTTACTTTATCTCTTGTGATCGGTACCCAAGTATCATTGATTATTTCTTTGCTGAATGGCCGACCATTTGGGAACTTGTCACTTTCGTAAGCAGCAAATACATCAACCAGTTTCTCATATTCAGCTGCTCCTTTCAATCCGCGGAACATCCCCAAAAGTTGACCGGTCTGAAGATATGGATAGTTGTCAGCAACCATTACCGCTGTTATACCTGCGGCAATATTTGCACCAAATTTTGCTCTTGCATACATAATCCACTGTATAGCACTACTATTACCAGCAAAGTCCACAATAATATTCATGTCATCATAATTCTTTATGTTATTCATTATCTCAAGGTTTTCTATTTTTCTACCCTGCGAATCAGTTTCAACAGCTTTTGCAATATCATCACCCATTCCGAGCATTATGGGAAGACGAAGAGCATAAGGTTTATAGCCAAAGTTGCAGTAATCAACACCGGATTGAACATCATAACCTTCTTTTGCTTGATTAATTGCATAATCCACCAGGGGAGCAGCAGCTGGCAACCAACATATTGTTAGAACTTTGATATCTCTTTCAAAACAATGGCGTAAAAGAGCAACTTCCATGGGAAACAATTCTGGCATTGTTGATGCATTATGTGTAAATGACATCAGAACTGCTTTTGTATCATCTCCAGCAAATGAATCTACTTTCTGATAGATATTCGAAGTTGGCTCTGTTACATATGTTTTTGAATTGAAAGGTATCAACAGAGGAATAATGATAGAAAAAGCTACAATTATATAGATTATACGTCTATCTACTTTTTGCATTTTATCTAATAGTTTTAATGTACTCTTTTTCATAATTATTTACCTCCACCAAGATATGTTCTTTCTATGCCAAGTAATATTTTTAGTGATGTTGCGGTCATACCTAATCCCACACCGATCATAATAGCACGCTTAGCAGCTAAGTTTGGAACATTTAGGATCCACTTAGAAGTTATAGGTATCCATTTTGAGATCATAGCACCAAGAGAAACTTGACCAAGCATCACAATCACAGCGGCGATTAGAAGTACAGTAGCTTCTGTAGATCGAGCACGGAATGCTTTATACGCTGCCGATGCAATATAAAATGCTAACAAAGAAAACATGGTAGCACCCATAGGCATCTGAACATTTTTAAATAACCACATATAGGGAGTTCCTGTCTGAGTTCCCCAAACAAAACCAGCAATGGCCGTAAAAGCCAAACCAATGAGTGTAACTACACTATATTGCCAGTTCGGAGCTTTTCTTTTAATCTTTGTTCCATTTACCATTGATAGACTGATTACACCAAGCAGAATTGCAAATGGTGAAATTGCTTTTATCCAATCTTGAAACCAATCAAAGAAATCAGCGGATATTTTATGAGGTACAAATGTATGAACTACAAACATTGAACCCAATATAACTACTATCATTAAAGGAATTTGTCGTTTCATCTATCCTCCTATTTTTCTGGAAAAGCGTTTATCAAGAAAGTAGCATGTGTAGTGGATAAGATCGTACCAACAATAATAAACGCTAATATTATAAATTTAAAATAATCGACTGCTTTTAGTGTACCTAATTGCAGTGGTTCTCTGGCTAAATATGCAGAAGCTGCATATAATTCTTCTCCAATCAGTGTATAGTCACAAGTTGTAATGAAAAATGGTATCTGAGTTACAGCATCTGTACCGGAAATTTGAATTGCTCCTGTTGTACTTCCTGTCTCTGTCATTACCAGAGCTTCTGCCCAGAACATACCCATGTAAAAATTAGTTGCTGTTTTTTCTCTTACCATAATTCCATTCACACCTGCAACAAAGGCAAATTGTGAGGTGGTAATAAAGAAAGCACTATTTTTATCGTATGTATCTGGTCTACCAGCTTCATAATGAGCTTGCTTCACGATCTCTTGAGCAATAGGTAGAACGATATAATTGCGCACCGGAACAAGGATCTTAGTATCATATTCTGCTGCTTTTTTGGCTACACGACCCAAGATCGATAATCCTGCCAGAGTAGCCACATCACTTATACCAGATAGACCAGGGACGAATAAGATTGGTTTTCCCATCTCAGTTGCACGCCCGATCGCATTATCTATCTCTTCTATACCAGCGATTGGTCGCACATATAGATCTTTGCCTTTCTTAGCTTCTCTTATCATAAAGAAGACGAGTATACCAAAGATCAAAGTTGCAATTAATGCAGGGAATTTCTCATTTTGAAACCAATTTGGAAGTGGGAAAAAATGATCAGAGCCTAAAGTTGTAAATGAGGTTCTTACTTTTTTCGTCCAAGGTAGTTTAGATTTTTTATTTGTCGTATATACTTCAGATTCCGTAAATCCTGCTTTGCCGTCTGAGAGCAATAATTTATATTCAAAAGATCTTGAAGCTATTCTACGAGCTTTTTCTAGATATTTCAAACGGCTTTTCTTATTCTTAATACTAGCTGCACGTTCTAAGATAGGATGGTTTACCAAATCCAACTGAGATTTATAATATTCGATAGCTTCATCAGCACTAGCTTTTTCTGCCCTAGTCTTCATAGTGTCTTTCATAGCAGTATATTTATCGATCTCTTTTTGATATTGTTCTACAGATTTAACAGCTTCAGATGGATATAGATTTGCTCTGATAGAATTCTTGAGTTGTTTATCCATTCTAATAGTGAATCCTGGTGATACCAGAAACATTTGTTTTTCTGCATCGAACTTACTTACAGATTTAAAATGAGCTAGTCTGTAGCCTATGTTATCATGGATTTCTCTTTGTGAGCCCATCGAACTTTTAGATAGCCGCCATTCTTGATTCGAATAATTTCTCTTATAAACAGAATATTTATATTTATTAACCTCAGTATCATTTAAATATAATTTCCCGGGTTGTAGAGACTTTGAAGTTGGGTTAAAAACAAGATCTTGCTGGAAAACATGATCTTCATCATATTCTCCATTAGCACGGATCGTCATATTAAAAGAAATTAATTCTGAAGGTTTATCTAAAACGACCTTCAACTTCTTATCTTGGTAAAATTCATTGATTGTATCAATTAATTCGCCATTTTCATTATAAATCTTAAAGTAAACATTTTTTATCTCATTGTACTTTGAGTTTTTGTAGATCTCATAATTAACAAGTAGTTTTGTTTTTTCATCATTCAAATAAGTAGAATTAGTTAAAAATACAGAGGGCTTTCCCCAATAAACTGAGTTGTAATCACCTTTGTCATTTTTTCTGTCCGTAACATTCCATTCTTTTGGAAGTTTTGGAAGTTTATCAGCATTCATGATCTTAGATTGTGTAACAGCAGAAAAAGTTTCATTTCCGGCTCTATCTGATAAAGAAAATGTGAAGTAATAATCTTCAATACTTTTTGTATTTATAGCAATATTTATATCTTGTTCTGTATCGATTATTTTTCCGTCTTCTATTTTTACTGATACAGTATTGTTCGGAGTATAGGGGTAGCCGCAATATCTTCTGAAGATCAGTTGCGCAGGATTTTTATGAGTTTGTTCGATCTTTTTAACTTCCGGATCTTCTTTACGAGCAACAACATTTTCTTCGATCAATTTTTGCACTTCTATGAAATTATTGAATTTTGCAAGATCATCTTTATGGATCATATAGATGCTGTGATCGCTATGATCACTATCAAATAATGCTCGAGTCCATTCAAATTGAAGCTTATCTTCATCTTTTAGGAAAACAGAATAAAATTTCTTAGTAATTTCTGGAGAATTATCTCTGGGAATTCCAACGATCGGTTCACAATAGGGTTTATAACTTCTGGATTCTGTTACAGCTAAAACAGTATAATAATATTTCTTATCTACTTTCAATTTTTTATAAAGACCTGAGAAGTGACGTATTTTTAAACCAGCATAAACTTGTGATTCCCCATCTTCCTCAACTTCAACCTTCTTGTTCCTATAGTAAAAATCTTTTTGAGGTATAACACCTAATATTCGATAATTTTTTAGAATTGGTCCAGTAACATTAATATCTCTAGGATAGCGTTGATAAAGTGGACTAGAATCAGATTGTTGATCTTCTTTTTTTAGCTTACCAGGTGACTGTAGATCTACAAATCGATTATAACCAGAATCGTAAAAATAAACTACATCACCGGATGATCCGGTTTTAACATTTACATCGACCTTACCATGAAAGAAAAGAGAATCTTTACTAGCACCACGATAGACACGGTACTCAATTATTCTTTTTTCTTTAGATAAGGGTTTCCAGCTTAATACTAACCCACCACCATCATCATTGGGAATATCTTCTGCGGTTAAATTCTGCACAATAAATGATGCATCATTATCAGCTGCATTCGATAAAGTGGGTAACGCAAGGAAACTGAAAACCATCAAAAACAGTATTAGACCTGCTTTTCCATAGCTTAATTTCATATGTTTCTCCTTTTATTTGATTTACATTTCATAACTTGCAAAATCTATATAAGATTTTTTTTGAATACATTAACTGTCAACCTTAAATTCAGCTTTAACTATACTTTATATTTATTAGTTTCTAAATGGTCGAACGATTCTCTGATAAATATTTACGCAATGTTTCTACAATATTTTTGAATTCTTGCATTTCAGCTTTTGGAACTGGTGGACCAGATACATTCTTTAGGTTCAAAGGATTTATTGCTTTATTATGTCGGTAGATCGTATAGTGAAGATGATTCCCTGTTGATAAACCGGTTGAGCCAACATAACCTATAACATCATGCTGTTCCACGCGATTCCCCACTCTATATTTCCCATAACTGCTGAGATGACCATAAAGTGTTTTATAACCATTCGAATGTCTAATGATCACAGTTTTACCATAACCACCTTTTCGCCCATTTTCCGTAGGATGTCCACCCTTGTAGGCACGATGGATCACAGTTCCGTCAGCTGAAGCTTCTACAGGTGTTCCGTATGAAGCAGCATAATCCACTCCATTATGAAAAATACTTCTCTTGCGAATTGGATGGTATCGACTTCCAAAAAATGAACTAATTCTCTTATAGTTTAAGGGTGATTTAAGAAATGCTTTTTGGAAACAAACACCGTTAGCATCATAATACTTTGTAATGTTTTTCTTATTTGTATAGCGGTAAGCGGTCTCCTTATATTTTTTGCTTTCATAACTAGCAACTAGAATATTACCGTTTTTTACAGGTTGACCTCTTAGGTTAAAATAGGTCTCAAAAGCAATTTGGAATTCATCACCTTTTTGGGGATCAATAAAAAAATCTATATCCCATTGGAAGATTTGTGTCAAGGCAACTATTATATCTGGTTTTAT
>LSCM01000056.1 GCA_001577185.1 Cloacimonetes bacterium TCS62
AGACTCTTTTTCATCATTTCATACAAAAATATATGCATTTAAGCTAGTAGTTCGAATATCTACTAAGAGTGAAATACTTATAAATAAAACAGCAAAATATATAAATGATTTTTCATATAATTTTCTTTTAAAAAAAATGGGTAGAAAATATCTACCCATTTTACAGTAATTTATAACTAAACTATTAACATTTAGACCAACCACAAGAATAACATTTTAAGCATCCTTCACTGTGCTCAACAGTACTGCCACAATCAGGACAGATCTTGGACAAATTTGCATTAGAACTTTGTGCTTTTTTTTCATAACTCTTGTTAAGCTCTTCAATATCCTGTAAAGAATCTGCATCAAGATGCGAGAATTTTTCCAATGATCTAGCAAGGCCATCACCGCAAGAAGTTATTACATCACCATTATGCCACATTGGTGATGGACACCTAATTCCTTTCAGTTGACGGATCAAAGAACTGACCTTCACATTAGATCGCAGGCACAACGAAGTAAGCCGTGCAATCGCCTCTAATTGAGCTGAAGCACAACCTCCGACTTTTCCCATTTGAGTAAATATTTCACAAGCTCCCTGTGAATCGGAATTGATCGTAACATAAAGATGACCACAGCCAGTTTCCAATTTTTGTGTAACACCAACTGTAGTTTCCGGTCTTTCTCTAGGTGCTATACGATTCCCATTCTGCGCTGATTCCTTGATATCATCTCCAAGATTTAAAACCTGATTTTCCCTACTACCATCACGATAAACCGTAACACCTTTACACCCTTCTTCATAGGCCAATTCATATGCCATACGAATATCTTCTTTACTAGCTTCTTTGGAAAAATTGATAGTTTTAGAAACTGCGTTATCAGTATACTTTTGAAATGCACCTTGCATCTTAATATGCCACTTAGGTGAAATGTCGTGCGAAGTTACAAAGATCTCTTTGATCTTTTCAGGTATCTCATCAATATCAGATAAACTACCAGATTTAGAAACTTTTTCCATTAAATCTTTGGAATACAGACCTTCTTTTTTCATAACCTTTTCAAAATGAGGATTAACATAAAGTAATTTTTCGCCGTCCATAACATTTTTAACATAAACTAAAGAAAATTGAGGTTCAATTCCACCTGAAGTATTGCAGATCATGCTTATAGTACCTGTTGGAGCAATCGTGGTTGTTGTAGCATTCCTTAGACCTTTCCCCGCTATTTTTGATTTCAATTCTGACCAATCAAGATTATTAGATTCACGTTTTAGTTCTTCTTTCTCATAAATACTACCTTGGAAATTGGGAAAAGATTTCAATTTACTTGCTAAATCCATCGATTTCATTTTTGAATGATAATCTATATATTCCATCAATTCATGTGCTAGTTCTATAGCCTTCTGACTGTTATAGGGTATTTCCAGCTTAAAAAGAAGATCAGCCCATCCCATAATACCGAGTCCTATTTTCCGATTTGATTTAACCATTTTATCAATAGAAGGTAGTGGAAACTTTGATTGATCGATAACATCATCCAAGAATTCTATACTATCATAAACAACCTCTTTCAATTTTTCCCAATCTATCTTCTTATTCTTTGTAATTTCAGCTAGGTTGATCGAACCCAGATTACAAGCTTCATTGGGAAGTAATGGTTGTTCTCCACAAGGATTAGTTGATTCTATCTTTCCTATATGCGGAGTTGGATTATATTGATTAATCCTATCTATAAAGACTATTCCCGGTTCACCATTTTGATAAGCCATCTCTACGATCATACTAAAAACATCTCGAGCATTTAGATGGTCAATTACTTCATCTGTATGAGGTGCGATCAATTCGTAATCTTCATCTTTATAAAATGCATCCATAAACTTTTTTGTGATTCCAACGCTAATATTGAAATTTGTCAGCTGAGAGAGATCTTCTTTGGATTTTATAAATTCCAGAATTTGAGGATGATCAATATTCAAAATTGCCATATTGGCTCCCCTTCTGGTTCCACCCTGTTTCACAGCATCAGTTGCAGAATTAAAGACTTTCAAAAAAGAGATCGGGCCACTAGAAACTCCATTTGTGCTACGAACTCTAGCCTTTGCTGGTCTTAAATTACTAAAACTAAAACCTGTTCCACCTCCACTTTTATGAATGAGAGCAGCATTTTTTATGGTCTCAAAAATACTCTCCATGCTATCTTCTAGTGGAAGAACAAAACATGCAGATAATTGTTGTAGATCATTGCCAGCATTCATCAGTGTGGGAGAATTTGGCAGAAAGCAACCAGAATCCAAAAGGTCAAAATACCTATCACTCTTTTCCTTCTCACCACCACTAATATTTTTTGAAACACGCTTGATCATTTTTTCCCAATCTTCTATAGTATTCCCACTTAAGTCCTTTTTGAAATATCTTTTTGCTAAGACTGTTTGGGCATTTTCAGTTAATTTCATATTTACTCCAGATTATTTATTTAGAATTCAAGCTTTTAAATCTTTATTCCATATATCCCAGTATGTTATATGTTTTATCCAACAAAACATGAGGAACGGATACATCTTTATTAGTTGTTAAATTTCAAAGATTTAACTGTGATGTCAAGTTAGTTTTTATTCGTATTTATATTCTAATTTGTAGAAGCTCTTATATTCAAAAGTTTAGAGGGAATTTTTTTTAGTAAAATTAATTTAATCTGTGATTATTTTAATCGGATCGATCTGGACAGTTTTCTTAGCTGGATGTAAAGTAGTTAAAAAACTTATAAATACAGCTATAATGGGCACTAGAATAAAATCGATACTTCTGATTTCTACTGGTAACCACTGTAATGGAAAACCCGATACTGGAATTTTTATTAAATGATATTTTAACTGTAAAAATAGAATAAGATATGCTAAAGAAGTACCAATAAAAGTACCGATCATCCCTATGATTGAACCCATCGTTACAAATATTTTGATTATATCTTTCTTAGTTGCACCAATTGCTTTTAATACACCAATTTCAATTTTCTTCTCTGCAACAAGCTTAATAAAATTTCCAGTCATATTAAAAGAAGCTATAACGATCATCAAGGCTAAAACGATGAACATGATAGTTTTTTCCATCTTCATAGCATTAAAAAGATTCGATTCGAAATCGCTCCAATCTTCAGCTATATATTTTCCACTTAGATTCTTTTGAAGTTTAATTGCCGTCTGCGCAGATAATTTTGCATCGGAAGTTTTTATTTCAATAAAATTTACTTCATCTTCTAAATTTAGAAAGTATTGAACATTTTGAAGTGATAAGAAGGAAAAGGTTTTGTCAAATTCTGGCAAGCTAGAAATAAATATACCTACTACTTTCAGTTTTTTTGTTCTAGGTAATAAACCAAATGGAGAAGGCTCTGTACCAATAGGAGAAGATATTGTTATGTATTCACCAACTGTAGCTTGTAAAACTAAAGAAAGATCCATCCCAATAATTATTCCATCGTCCTGTAAAGCCATCTCATCTGGCTCACCAATTACCATTTTATCTAATATGTTCGTAACTGTTTTATGTTTGTTGAAAACAATACCATAAGAAATTGTAGAGGCAATTCGATCTTCTTTCTGAATTAATAGTTCCGCTTCACAAATAGGCGCAGCACCTATAACATCCTGTTCTTTACCAATCTTTTCAATTATATTTGAATAGTTTTTTATAGGAGAATAATCTGTTTTATGCACTTTGATCTCTGCCTTAGAGCCAATAATTCTGTTGCGCATATCAGAATCAAATCCGTTCATTACAGAAGAAACTACCAACAAAGAAAATACACCAATAACAATTCCCAAAAGCGATAATAGGTTAGAGAATGTGAACAAAAATTTCTTTTTGCCTCTTAAATATCTTAAAGCTATTATCATATGGAACATTTTATCCCCAACTAATTAATTTTGATTAAATAAATTATAACTGTAAAATTTGGCAAGAAGATTTAGAATTTGATAAGAAAAGATATATGATAAAATAATAAAAGCCTGCAGTTGCAGGCTTTTTGATAATATATTAACTTTTTATTCTTCAGGTTTCATCTGTGGGAATAAGATAACTTCTTTAATTGATGATTTCTTAGTAAATAACATGATCAATCTATCAATTCCAAGACCAAGTCCTCCGGTTGGTGGCATCCCATATTCCATAGCCTCCAAAAAATCTTCATCGACCACATTGGCTTCCACGTCTCCCATTTCACGCAGTTTACTTTGAGCTTCCAATCTTTCACGCTGATCAACAGGATCATTCAATTCTGTAAACGCATTACCATATTCATTACCATTGATGAATAATTCAAAACGCTCTGTAAGATCGCTATTTCCTGGTTTCTCTTTTGCCAGAGGAGAGATCTCTTTTGGAAAATCTGTTACAAACGTAGGTTGTATTAGTTCATCTTCTACGAAAGCTTCAAAAATCTCTTCTATAAGTTTACCTGGACCAGATTTTTCATCCACTTCCAGTTCATGCTTCTCACAAAAGGATTTAATTTTCTCAAGATCAAAATTAGAAGCATCAAATCCTGTTTCTTCTTTAATAAGTTCTATCATTGAAGCACGTCGCCAGGGCTTTTTAAGTGAAATTATTTTATCACCGAAAGGTAATTTATCGGTCTTGAATACTTCCTTAGCTATGTACAAAATCATCTCCTCAGTAATATCCATCATATCATTATAGTCTGCATAAGCTTGGTAAAGTTCCAGCATTGTAAATTCGGGATTATGTGATCTGTCCATTCCTTCATTACGAAAGTTTTTACCAATTTCAAAAATCCGTTCTATGCCACCTACAATCAGTCTTTTATGATAAAGTTCCAAAGCAATGCGCATATAGAGATCGATATCTAAAGTATTATGATGCGTCACAAATGGACGGGCATTCGCTCCACCATAAAGAGGTTGCAATATAGGTGTCTCTACTTCCATAAAATCTTTAGAATTTAGGAATTCCCTTATCTTTTGGAGTATTTTTGCCCGAATTTGAAAGATCTCTTTTACTTCAGGATTAAGAAGCAGATCAAGATATCTTTTACGATATCTCAACTCGATATCGGAAAATTCATCAAACCGTTTTTTCTTACCATCTACTACTTTCTCCTTAACTGTAGGCAATGGTAACAAACTCTTACTTAATATTTTTACTCTATGTGCTCGTAGGGAAAATTCACCACGATTAGTATTAAAACAATTTCCTTCGATCTGTACAAAATCACCGAGATCGAAAAGTTTAAATATTTTATAATTTTCTTCACCAACCTGATCTTTTTTCACAAAGATCTGAATTCTTCCGGATTCGTCTGATATATTTCCAAAACCAACTTTACCCATACGACGCATTGCACCAAGACGACCTGTTATAGTAACGACTTCTTCATTTTTTATATATTCTTCTTTCTTACTTAGAAGTTGAATGATTTTATGAGTTCTTTTACATCTATTCGGATAAGGATTTATTTTTAAATCCTGTAATTTCTTTAACTTCTGTTTTTTAACTCCGATCACTTGCTTAATATTATCCATTTTTTCTCCAATTCTTCAAATAATTAATTTATATAAGATCATATTCCTAAAAAAAATAATAGGTGTAAATGTCAAGCTGCATTAATTTTACATTTTACTGATTGACATTTAATTATTGACACTTATTCTTTTTTTTTTCAACTTAAATTTAGCAGGTTTTATTGAGTAGAAAGTAAATACACGAAAGCGAATGTATTATAAAAATAGAGCAAGTTTGTATTCCTTATAGTAGTTTCAATATTGCGCAAGCCATAATACAAGAAGAATATTTTGATAAATAACTTAATAAAATGTGAGGGATTAAAATGGAAATTAGTATTTTACAGTTGATTGGTTATTTAGCATCCATAATTATAGCATTGTCGATGACAATGAGTTCCATCATTAAATTTAGAGTGATAAATCTATTTGGAGCTTTAACATTCTCGATCTATGGATTTCTAATTGGCACACTCCCGGTAGGATTATTAAATCTTTTTATCGTATCCGTTGATATCTATTTTCTTGCAAATATTTATGCTCAAAAAGAGATTTTTGAAACTTTAGAGATCAGAGCAGATAATAAATACTTACTAAGGTTTATCAAATCTCATAGTGATGAGATACAGAGATTTTTCCCTGGTTTTTCATACAAACCTGAGATAAATACAATTAGTTTTTTCATTCTACGAGATGCTACCGTTGCAGGTCTTTTTTTAGCTCACAGAGAAAATGATCATGTTTTAAAAGTCGGATTGGATTTTGTTTTACCAGAATATAGAGATTTTAAAAACGGAAAATTTATTTACTCACACCTGAGAGAACGTTTTATTCTAGATGAATTTAGAGAAATTAAAGTACCAGATTTCAGTAATAACTATACCAAATATTTACAAAAGATCGGTTTCTCGCAAGATGAAGATGGTCTGTATACAAAAATACTTGAGAATAAAAAATTAAATAATTAGTAATTATTGACTGGTCTATCTAATTTTGCTTCATAAAATCAAATTTTATCGAGACCGGTCGATGATCGGTTATATATTTATAACGTGAATCTTCTCCCCCATCCATAAATTCATCGATCACAATTGTTTTAACAGAGGCATTTTCTAATTCATCAAATAATTCATTCGAGACTAAAATATGATCAATATGGCCACGATATTTCCAGTAAGGATAACTCCAATTTGCAGTACTATCAGCTGCGATATGCATATCAGTAAATTTATACTCACTATTTTGTTCCAAGAAAACATTGAAGGAATTTTCGTTTTCTATATCAGTTAATTGGTCATTTAGATCTCCAATTATAATTACATTTTCCTTTGGTAAATTGGAATCTATGTATTCATCCAATAACTTACTTGCAGCTCTTCTGCGCTTGATATTTTTCGCCCCAGGCATAGCTTTAAGATGATTATTGATCAGATAATATTTTGCATCAGAATAAGTGAATTCCATTAGCAATGGCTTTCTGGGAAAAGGCTGATGATATTTTTCATCACTTGGATAGATCTGGTAAATGCTATCTGCATTTATCACACTATCTTTATATAAATATGCTAAGTTCAATTCCCATTCATTCGTATCAGCTCGATATCCGTTCCAATTACTAACTGCATCCATTTTTTGCAGATCATTAAGAAGTACTGAAAATGCAGAATCACTTTCAATCTCCTGCAGACCTATTACATCGGGATCTATTGCTCTAATTATTTTGGTAACATATTCAACGGTGTGCTCACTTTTGGGAAAATTTTGAATGTTCCACGTCATAATTTCCAAAGTTTCTCGCTCACCAAACTTTAGATTCTCATATTGAATTTTGGGAAGCTCATCACTCCATAAGATTGCAGTGAACAATAGACAGAGAACTACTAATACTTTTTTCATCAATACTCCTTTTATAAAGCTAACTTTTTTAGTTTTTTCATAATTCTTTTTTTAATTTTTGAGATTTCAATTTCAAACTCTCTTTGAATAATTTTTTTAATT
>LSCM01000057.1 GCA_001577185.1 Cloacimonetes bacterium TCS62
CCCATGTAGTTAGTTGCATTTGGAGCAGTTTTGTAACCAGTTGCATGGTGAAACTTAACTTCTGGATATTTTTCTGCAACTTCCAGGGTTGGATCCATATAGCCAAATGAAGTTGTAAATATCGGGCTACATCCGGATTCCGCAAGCTCGGTTATAACACGTGTCGCTTCTGCACCCTCCGGTACACTTTCTACATAGGTCGATTCATCCATATATTCCAGTTCTTCCATTGCTTTACGACCATCGTCATGTGCCTTTGTCCAACCTGCATCTCCAACTGGACCAACATAAACGAATCCAGCTTTAAGTCTTTTACTTTTACTCCCACCACCACAGCCTGCTATAAGCAAAACAGCAGCAATCGTTACTAAAATCCAAAACAGTTTTTTCATAATTGTCTCCTTTTACTTTAATTGATTGTCATCTTCCTTTTCGATATTAACTTCTAAAACACGATTTTTTCTTACCT
This sequence comes from Cloacimonetes bacterium TCS62, assembly GCA_001577185.1. Classification (GTDB taxonomy): domain Bacteria; phylum Cloacimonadota; class Cloacimonadia; order Cloacimonadales; family TCS61; genus TCS61. Next base: position 470 of record LSCM01000057.1, read on the forward strand.
TCTGATTTATTTAAAGAATTTTAATAACTAAAATTCATTTTTTAGATTTAATTCCAAGTATAAATTTTATGTCAAGTATAAAAATAGAAATACATGCAAGAAAATAAGAAAAAATTAGTTAAGTTTAAATTATTAATCATTGTTTTGTTGTTTTGTATTGACTTATAATTAATTTTTTTTAACTTTAAATTAAAACTAAAAAGGATCTATCATGAAAAAATTTATTATTATCTTATTATTATTCGTTTCAACGATTATATTTGCCGATTGGACAGTTGTGCAAACTTACACAATTCCTGGTAAAGCATCGGGTCTAGCCTGGGATGGAACACATTTATACAGCGGAATTTATGGTTCTGATGGAAGTAATATATATCAGATTGATCCTACAAATGGTTCTTATCAGTTACAGTTTAGCGATCCTGTTTTAGAAGATACCTACGGTCTTACCTATGATGGATCTAATTTGTGGTTGACTGACCATCGCAATGGTGCATACGAACCTGCAGTTGCTTATAAATATGATATGAATGGCAACATTCTCACTGAATTTGAACTAGCTGATCATTATATGTCTGGAATTACTTATGACGCTGGAGATTTCTGGGTTGCTACATACTATCCAGACGATCCTAGTGTTCTCTACAAAGTAGATGATACCGGCACTATACTTTCCCAAATCGATTTTGATATCCCTGGAAATGATGAAGAACAACCTTGGGATCTATGTATGGAAAATGGGAATCTTTGGGTCGCTGATTATTATGCCGATGCATTATATAAGTTTGACCCAAGCAATGGTACTATTTTGGAGAGTCATGACTGTGAAAACATCAAACCTTCTGGAATTGTTTATGATGGGAACTATTTGTGGTATGTTGATGGTCCACTTAACAGTGATGCAACTTTATATAAAGTGGATCTAGGTGGAACTGGAACACCAGTAATTTCTCTACCTTGGGAAGAATTTGATTTTGGAAATACAATTATAGGTCAACCAGAGATGGTAAATCTTCCTATTACAAATACTGGTACAGCTCCTCTAGAAATAAATGAAATGTTATTTTTAGAAGATGAATTTTATTCTGATGCAACATTGCCTTTAACGATTCCAGAAGGATCTACAGAGGATGTTGCTATTTACTTTGATCCTTCTGAAATTGGACAATTCAATGCTATTTTAACAATTGGATCAAACGATCCTGTAAATCCTTCTGAACAAATAGATTTAATGGGTTATGGAGTTAGTGAAGATCCTCAAATAGTGATAGATCCAACTTCCTTAAATTATGGAAATATTAGAGTTAATGCTAGCTCAAGTAAGATAATAGATCTTAGTAATCAAGGCTCTGGTAATCTTACGATATCAGATATAAGTACGGATATTCCTGAATATTACCTGGATAGTTCAGTTGAATTGCCTATCGATCTGGCGACAACAGAAAATTATGAATTGCGCGTGTGGTTCAGTCCTTCCTCTGTGGCTACTTTTGATGGGACACTTACTATAGAATGTAATGATCCTACAGCACTTATAAACGAAATTCCATTGGAAGGTTCTGGTGAAGATATCCAACTGCCGATTGGGCAAACTATATGGCAACATCAGATAACAACAGGTTATGATAATTCTCCTAAAGCAATTGCCAAGATCTCAGATGTAACTGGTGATGGTAAAAATGATGTAATAATCACCTCAGAAGATAACTATGTGAGATGCTTTAATGGAAATTCATCCTCAACTGCAGATATAATTTGGGAAACTGAAATCTATTCAGGAAATATTTTTGGACAAAATGGTTTGATCATAGTAGATGATATTGATGGTGATGATTACCAGGATGTAATCGTTGGTACAAGTGGTGGAGACCGTTCAGTGCGTTGTTTATCCGGAAAAACAGGCATGATTTTCTTCACTTATAATACAAATCAATATGGCGAAGGTGGAACGGTTTACCAAGTAAATGCTTCTCAAGATTTCAATGAAGATGGTATAAACGATGTAGTAGCTTCTACCGGTGATGACTCTTTCGGTACTGGACCAAAGAGAGTATTTCTTTTTGATGGTTCAAATGGAGATGTGATCTGGGATTTCCATACAGTAGGAACTAAATTTTCCTGTATCGGAGTAAATGATGTCAATAATGACGGTACACCTGATGTAATAGCTGGAGCATCAGACGGTTCAGAAACTACAGGTTTAGTGTATGCTATTGATGGTGAAAACGCTACGCAACTATGGCAATTTACTGCAGGTGGTAGTTCAGTTTGGGCTTTAGAAACAATCGATGATGCTAATTATGATGGTGTAGACGATATTGTTGCTGGTGATTTTAGTGGTAACATATATGCACTGGATGCAACTAATGGAGCTACGATATGGACTGCAAGTGCTGGATCTTGTATTATATTGCGTTTTGAAAAAATGGATGATGTGAATAATGATGGACATCCTGATATCGCAATAGCTCACAGTACAAATTCAAATACACTTTTGATTGATGGATTTACCGGTTCAACTATTTGGCAACACTCAGTGGCAGATCAACCATGGTGTATTGATAGAATTGGTGATGTATCCGGTGATGGGATCAATGATCTTATTGTTGGCACCTTATTTCAAAATAACTACGGTTATTTCCTTGATGGTGTTGATGGATCGGAATTGAGTGTTATAAATATTGGTTCTCCTGTTGATGCTATTGGTGGGATCTTAGATGTGACTGATGATGGATCTTGGGAAATGGTTGTAGGTGGTAGAGATGGTACTGTGATGTGTATTTCCGGTGGTTTAAATACTTCAGGACAATCTGATGATACAATCCCAAATGTAAACTTTGCTGCTGAATTAATTGGTAATTTTCCCAATCCGTTCAATCCTGATACAGCAATAAAGTTTGATCTCAAACAGAATTCAAAAGTACGATTAGAGATCTACAATATAAAAGGACAGTTAGTAAAAACACTGCTTGAAGAAAACCTGCCAGCATCTAGTTATACAGCTAACTGGAATGGTAAGGATACCAATAATAATTCTGTTTCATCAGGTATTTATTTTTATAAACTTTCAGCAGGTAAGTTTTCTGAAATTAAGAAATGTACACTGATAAAATAGTTTAAAAAGTATTAAATTATTAGGTGGAGAATCGATTCTCCACCTTTTTTAATTGACATTTTACCATTTCCATTATGAATTGTTAGTGCTAAATTCTTTAAATGGGGAGATAATGAAAAAAAAAGAAATCATTAAGTACATATTTGAGAAAGCAAATCCAATTGTGCGTTATAGAATTGCAAATGAGCTTGTTGAGGATAAAACAGAATATGACATTGGGACACTAAGAGCTGATCTATTGAAACAAAAAGATGCTAAATACTGGATGAAATGTTTAAAAACAAGACGTAAATATGATAACATACACGGCAGTTATGATAAGTGTCCGGAAAATTCTCTAGGAAAACTAAGCCAATTTGGAATTCAAAAAGGTATCAGCAATTTTGATAAAAACGTCTCTAAACATTTAAAATGGTTAGAAAATATTAAGGATGAAGAAACAGATCTCCCGCACAATACATATTTCCTGCAAACGATAATTGCCTCCTTATTAGCCAAAGTTGGATATGCAAAGGAACCAGTAGTAAGAGATTTTCTATTGAAACGATTGAAATTAGTGTACGATTTTACCAAACAAAAAGATTATTCTATTTTCATTGAAAAATCCTTATTTAAAAGCATTCCGAAAGCTTTTTCAGAACATAAAATGTTAGATCCACAACTTTATTTGAATGACGATTTTTCTTTACCTTGGATCTACGATCTTTTTGCTTATAATGCACTTTATGAAGATTTTAAAGAGGAGATCGACACTGTAATCAAATACATACTTGATGAAAGATATCAGAAACTCCCAAAAGATTACGGAGTTATCATTTCTGCTCCTAAAAGATTTAAAGTTGTAGGATGGAATATTTGGTTACCAGGTTATTTCAATTTTGATCCCGATAATTTTATTAAGCAAAACTTACTTTTTAGACTAAATTTAATGAGTAAATTTGAACCTACAAAAAAAAGTGAATGGTACAAAAACAATATCAAGCACTTAGAGGAATTCAAAACAAAAAACGAAACATATATTTTCCCTAAGCAATATGTTAAGGAAAAAAGAAACACCTATTTCATTAACGCTTCTCATATGGGTTTGGGAGAAAAACGAAGTAGTGATGATGCCATTGAAATTGAATCTACTTTCTGGATGTTACAAATATTGAATAATTAATGTTACAACATTTTTTCAAATAAAGCCAAAATAGTTAGTTTCCAGAGAATTAAAATGAAGATAATAGATGTAAATGAACGCTACTTTCCTACTTATGCCTGTTGCTTTGAAGATTGGAGCAAGGAAATGAAGAATGCTGTTACTCCAAAACGTAAATGGTATAATTCTCTCAAAGACAAAGGCTTATGTATAAAAATCGCTACCGATAATGACGATAATGCAGTCGGATTAATTCACTATCTTCCTGCTGAATACTCTTTCATTGATGCTAAAAAAATGTATTTTATCCCCTGTATTTGGGTTCACGGTTACAGAGATAAAGGAGTCGGTGACCAACAAAAGCAAGGTATAGGAAAAAAGCTATTAGAAGCTGCTGTAAATCATGTAAAGAAGATCGGTGCACATGGTATAGCTGCTTGGGGACTAAGTGAAGCTTTTTGGATGCCTGTAGCTTTTTATAAGCACTTTGGATTTGTAACAACTGATAAGATCGGAATTCAAGAATTAGTTTGGCACCCATTTACAAAAGAAGTGAAACCTCCGAAATGGCTTAAATCCAGAAAACCAAAGAAAGTAGAAGGAAAAACTTTGATCACTGCCTTTATCAGTGGTTGGTGTACAGCTTATAATGTTGGTTTCAATAATTTTCGAAAAGCTGCAAAGGAATTGGGAGTAGAATTCAGAGTAATAGATACTTTAGATACAAAAGCCATACAAAAATGGAAACAAACTGATGCGATTTATATTAATGATGAAGAGATAAACTTAGGCCCACCACCCAGTTACAAAGAAACACTGAGAATCATCAAACAGAAAATGTATTAACAATTTTACAGGGGAGCAGATTTTTGCTGAGAAGTGTATATCACTTTACCCTTAGACTTATCGGGTAATGCCGAAAAAGGAGCTTTAATTGAAATTTGATCTAGAAGTTAACTATAAAACAATTTTAAATAGCACGGATTGGTATGTTTTTTTTGGAATATTAGTTTTAACTATCGCTGCGGTCATCTATGGTCAATATTTAAAAAAGAAGATAAAATCTGAAGAGAAAGAGATTGCCTTTCTGGATCTTTTGTTAATGGGTAGAAGACTGACATTACCAATGTTTATAGCAACCTTAGTAGCTACTTGGTATGGTGGAATTTTTGGAGTTACAAAAATTGCCTTCGAGCAAGGAATATTTAATTTTATTACTCAGGGTTTTTTTTGGTACATCACATATATAATATTTGCTTTTTTTATTACTCATAAAGTTGCAAAATATAAAGCTATAACTCTTCCAGATCTTGTTGAAAAGATGTTTGGGCCAAAAGCGGGAAAATTAAGTGCTGTCTTCAATTTTTTTAATGTACTTCCTATAGCTTACGTAATAAGTATAGGGCTGATAATTCAAGCATTTTTTGGGATCACTTTGCTACAAAGTATGATAATTGGAGTTATGATAGTAGTTTTATATACTATTTATGGTGGATTCAGAGCTATTGTATTCTCTGATATAATCCAATTTTTCGTAATGTGCTTAGGTGTATTTTTAGTTCTGTTTTTTTCAGTTAAATTATTTGGTGGTATAGAATTTTTAAAAGCTAATTTACCCTCATCCCATTTTACCCTCACCGGGGGACAAGGTATTGCTTCAACACTTGTTTGGGGTTTTATTGCATTATCTACTTTAGTTGATCCCAATTTTTACCAAAGAATTTTTGCTGCTAAAAATCCAAAAGTTGCAAAAAGAGGTATAATATTCGCAACTATAATATGGATATTATTTGATATCTGTACAACTGCCGGAGCCATGTATGCAAAAGCCGTTATTCCGGAAGCAGCATCCGATAAGGCATATTTGATCTATGCGTTACAAATCCTTCCAAATGGAGTGCGAGGTCTTGTTTTGGCTGGAATTTTAGCAACGATATTATCAACATTGGACTCATACTTGTTTATTGCTGGTAACACTTTGTCATACGACTTGATGCCAAAAAAGTTAAAAGGTAAAATCTATATTCATTATTTAGGTATTATTGCTGTTGCCATACTCGCTGTCGTCCTAGCAATTGTGTTCAATGGAAATATTAAATTGGTTTGGAAAACATTGGGAAGTTATTCTGCCAGCTGTCTATTGCTGCCTGTACTCTACGGTTATATTTTCCCGGGTAGGATAACAGATAGCCAATTTGTTTTTGCCAGTATTTTGGGAGTGATAACTGTGAGTGTTTGGAGAAATATTAATCTATCAGGATTTTGGCAGAATATAGACGAACTTTACATGGGTGTTTTAGCAACATCCATAGGATTAATAAGTTATAGTTTAATATTGAAAAGGAGAAAATAATGAAAACTGGAAACATCTCATTATACTACATATTTGGAATGCCGCTATTCTGGGAATTTTTTGCCATCTTTGGTGGAATCTGTGCACTTTATCATGGATTCTGTAAATGCGTACGTCAAGATT
>LSCM01000058.1 GCA_001577185.1 Cloacimonetes bacterium TCS62
CCAAAATTAGAAATAATACCTGGGAAAAATCCGAAAATTATTTGGATTGGGATGAAAACCAATAATAAAAAAATATTTACTATCTCTAAAAAAATTAGGTATGAATTACGTCAATTGGGCTATCAAATTGAATCTCGTTCATTACGAATTCATATTACCTTAGGAAGAATAAAAAAAACATTGCCAAAAAAACTAATTCATAAAATTTTAACTACAGAGTTAAAGTTTGAAGATATAAGTGTAGATAAAGTTGCTTTGTATAAAAGTCTTTTAAGACCTAGTGGGCCAGTATATGAAGAGATAGGCCACATAAATCTTTAATTGTATAGTTAATTTAAAGGAGTAGATTATGGCGACCAAAGATAAAAAATCAGCTTTAAAAACAGCATTAAATCAACTTGATAAACAATACGGAGTTGGAACAATAATGAGAATGGGTGATAAACCCAAATCTTCCGTAGAGTCGATACCTACTGGAGCTTTGAATTTAGATGCAGCTCTTGGAATCGGTGGTATACCCAAAGGTAGAGTTACAGAAATCTATGGCCCGGAAGCATCCGGTAAAACAACCTTAGCTTTACACTGTGTAGCAGAGGCTCAAAAGCAAGATGGTGTAGTTGCTTTTATTGATGTAGAACATGCACTCGATCCTGTATATGCTGCAAATATTGGAGTAGATACAGAAAATCTTCTACTTTCACAACCAGACGGTGGAGAACAAGCATTGGAAATTGTTGAGACTCTTGTACGAAGTAATGCCATAAGTTTGATCGTTATTGATTCAGTCGCTGCTCTTGTACCTCGCGCTGAGATCGAAGGTAATATGGGAGACTCTCATGTTGGCTTGCAAGCACGACTTATGTCCCAAGCACTTAGAAAACTTACCGGTATCATTAGTAAATCTAATACTTCAGTAATTTTTATTAATCAAACTCGTATGAAAATAGGTGTACCAGCTTATGTTAATCCCGAAACTACTACAGGAGGAGTAGCTTTGAAATTTTACTCTTCAGTTAGAATTGAAGTAAGAAGAGTGGGTTCAGTTAAGCAAGTTGGATCTGGTTCAGATATTGTAGGTAATAAAACTCGAGCTAAGATAGTAAAAAATAAATTTGCACCTCCATTCAAAAAAATTGAGTTCCCGATCGTATTTGGTGAAGGAATCTCCTATTATGACATATTAGTAGATTCTGCTGTTGAAAATGACATTGTTAAACGTAGTGGCTCATGGTATTCTTATGGTGAAACAAAGATAGGTCAGGGAGCAGAAAAAGTTAAAACTTTCTTAGAGGAAAATGAAGATATTCATAAAGAAATAAAAGAGAAAGTAAAGATTGCATTAGGACTAATTGAACCATCAAAAGATGATAGTAAAGACAAGAAAAAGGACTAAAACTACATCATTAGTTACAGTACATAATAAAATGTGGGGGATCTTACCTAATAAGGTCCTCTATTTTTATTCTGATAATAGTATTACTGAATTTGAAATTTCTGAAGAAGATTCACGAAAAATGCTGGATGAAATTAAAGAATTTAGTTGGAATAAACTGTTAAATTACCTTTCCTACCGTGAGCGTTCTCAGGACGAATGTCGAAATTATCTTAGACAGAAAGCATATTTGAAGGAAAATCTTCAGGTTGAGCTAATAGATAAAGCGATATCTTTAAATTATATTAATGATAAAAGATTTACTGAACTTTATATTGATGATATGATTAAAAAAGGTAGAAGTAAAAATGAAATGGTTTCTAAGCTAAGAAATAAAAAAATAGCAAATAAATTTATAGAAGATATTATTCCACAGAAGTTAACTCCAAAAACCATGGAAAATATTTTAAACTTGAACCTTGCTAAAGTACAGAAGCGATATGCAAATCTTTCAAAAAAGAAAAAAAAAGAAAAAATTCTAAATTACTTGACCCGAAAAGGTTTTTCATATTGGGAAGTAAAACAAAAACTACAGGATTGAAAATGGAAAAAATTCATAAAGTAAAATATACCTACAATAAGCTGCATAATTTAGTAAAAAAAATGGCCAATGAGATCGATGATCAAGGGACTAAGATAGATATTGTAATTGCAATAGCTACTGGAGGATGGATCCCAGCAAGAATATTAAGAACATTTTTGTCTCATAATGGAAAGTTTCCTAAACCGTTATATTCCATTGGTATAATCAACTATGATAGTGACGATAATCTCTTAGATCATCCTACAATAGTTCAGGATCTACCAGATAGTATCGAATTCAAAAATAAAAACGTTCTTCTAGTTGATGAAGTTGCTGATTCAGGAGGAACTTTTGTAAAAGCACAGAATTATATTAATAAGCTTTCTCCAAAATCTTTAATTACTGCTGTTATACACCTTAAGGATAAAAGTAAATTTAAACCGGATTTTATTGGAGAAAAAGCGGGAAATAACTGGATTGTTTATCCATGGGATGTTAAAGAATAGACATTAAAAAGGAAATTGAGATGAAAGATAAAATCATTAGAGTATCCGATCTAGTTGGTTATCTAAATAATATTGCTGATCCTTCTTTAGCATTGGAATGGGATAATGTAGGCTTTCAAGTTGGTGATGCCAATCTGGAAGTAAAGAAGGTTTTACTCACACTCGATGTTACTAAAAATGCCATTAATAAAGCTATTAAAGAAAATGTACAAATGATAATCTCGCATCATCCCTTAATTTTCAAGCCTATAAAAAAAATCACAAATCCATTATATCTGAAATTGATCAAAAATAATATCGCAGTCTATTGTGCTCATACAAACCTTGATGTAATCAAAAAAGGTGTAAATTTTGCATTCGCTGAAAAGCTTAACTTGTCCAATTTAGAATTTCTCTCAAACGAAAGTGGTACGCAAATCTACCAGCTTGCCATTTATGTTCCAGAGAATTCTTTAGAAAAAGTTGCTACAGCAGCTTTCAAAGTAGGTGCTGGCAAGATAGGTAATTACGAAGAGTGTCTAAATGAATATGATGTTAAAGGTCAGTTCAAGCCAATTTCCGGAAGTAAACCTACAATTGGAAAACACAATGAGATCGAGAAAGTTAATGAAAAAAAACTGGAAATTTTTGTAGATTCTCATAAACTGAATAGAGTTATATCTGCTATAAAAAAAGCTCATCCCTACGAAACTCCAGCCTATGCAGTTTATTCACAGACAAAACAAAGTGAAAATTATGGTTTAGGTCTAATCGGTGAATTGACCGAGGAGATGACCTTGAAAGAGCTAGCAGAATTTGTGAAACACCAATTGAAAGCTCCATTTGTTAAACTTTGGAAAGCAGGAAAACCTTCGAGTGAAAAAGTAAAAAAAATCGCTATTTGCGGTGGTAGTGGTACATCACTTCTTTCTCAAACTTATGGCAGAGCAGATGTATTTGTCTCTGCTGATTTTACTTACCATACAATTTTAGATAGTCGGATCCCACTTATCGATGCTGGACATTTCTATACTGAAAATCCGGTTCTGGAAAATCTTAAAGAAATGCTGGCTAAATTTGAGGTGAAGATAATTGAGTTAACTGCTGCAGAGCATGAGATACGTGATTTATGGGTATTGTAAAACACGAGTCCCCCTCGTGTTTCTGCTCAATCGTACATCAGGGGACTGATGTGGTTACAGGTGTTTAAATGACCTTCGATCTCCCTCTCTGGATGTCCGATTTTATTCAGAATTACGGTTTCTGGGCCTTGATGCTCAGTTCATTCATAGCGGCGACCCTCTTTCCTGCCAGCTCTTCCGCTTTGATGTTCGCAGCAATGGCAGCCGGCATGTCTCCACTCAAAGCTTTCATCTCAGCTTCGGTGGGTAACAGTGCAGGTTGCGCTGTGAATTACTGGTTGGGTTATCTAATAGGAAAACCGCTCATACCTAGGTTACAGAGATCTCACAGTGGGAGAAAGGCGATCGGTTATACTCAAAAGTATGGAACGTGGAGTCTATTTATCTCCTGGACTCCATTTCTCGGCGATCCGATCACGATCGCAGCAGGGATCTTTCGCATTTCCTTTGTGAAATTTGTGGCGATCGCTATTTCTTTGCGGGTGCTGGGTTATCTAATTCTAACTTTATTCTTCATTTGATCTTTCCTATATAAAAGCCAAACACTCAGACACAATAATCCCAACCCGATATAGAACCAAACCCGAAAAGCGATAAACACATTATTCTTCTCTGTTATCAAACCGATCAGTGATCGCGAAAAGATCATGATGAAACTTGCCAGCAGATTCACACCGGATATCACCGATGCCTTGACTCGATTATCAATATTCTTATTGATCATTATTTTGAGTATTGGTTCACTAAGAAAAAAAGCAAATCGCAACATGATTATACCGCTAAGAATCACAAAAGGCATTTTAGAAAAACCAGTTATCGCTATCTTTTAATATCATTTTTTTTGATACTTTTCTTCGCAGCTTTTCGTATTTATCTGCTAAAATATAGTTATCTAATTGAAGTTTAGAATTGAAAGGACCTGAAATAAAAACCTTGAAATTTCGAGGTACAAACTTGTCTTCCAGCAGTTTCTCCTAATAAATTTTCAGTTTTATCAATTTATTTATCCTTTCAAACCACTGGAAGCAAAGCTGGCAATTATCTGCTTTTGGGCTATTAAGAACAAAATAACTAAAGGTAAAATACTAAAAGTGGAAGCTGCCATAAGAAGCGAAGTCTGAGCTGAAGCTTCCTGTGAAAAATAACTAAGTCCAACTTGTAAAACTCGAATTGCGGGACTATCCGTCATAACTAGTGGCCACATAAAGCTATTCCAACTTCCGATAAATCCAAATATAGCAGCTGTAGCTAAGACTGATTTTGAAAGTGGGAGTACTAATTTCCACAAAGTTCTCAATCTCCCGCATCCATCTATTCGAGCTGCGTCGAAAAGTTCATCAGGTATCGTTTTAAATTGTTGCCTTAGTAAAAAAATTGTAAAAATATTCGCCATCCATGGTACGATCAGAGCTTGATATGTATCTATCCAACCTAAATGATTTAATAATACATATGATGGTATCAAATAAACAGGTTGAGGAACCATCATCATACTTATGAAGAAATAAAATAAGAAATCTCTACCTTTGAATCGCATGATCGCAAAAGCATAGGCAGCAAGAGAACCAGTTACAATAACTCCAAGAACCGTTAGAACAGAAACTAAAATTGTATTCAGAAAATATCGTTTAAATGGCACTTTCGTAAATGCTTTTTTAAAATTTTCAAAATGTAATTTTATCTTTCTTTGGCTTTTGATGTCGGATGTTGCTACTTTTTCATAGGAGCGAATTCTTTCCATATTATCATTGTATATATGAACGTATGTACTATCTCCTTCTTGCTTAATATCTGTAATCCGATATGTTGTTCCATCTTCCTCGTAAGTTGAATATTCTTCAATGGGAAGAAATCCAACATTACCTTTGTTAACTTCAAGCTGAGATTTTACAGAAGTTGTGATCATCCATATGAATGGGATGACCATTATTAATCCACAAATACTCAAAATCGTATATGATATATATTTTTTCATCATTTCACCTTTAATAATGAACTTTCTTTTCAAGTCTTTTTTGAAGTAATGTGAGTGATAAGATTATTCCGAATAATACTAAAGCAATTGCACTGGCATAACTAAGGTTATTACTTTCTCCAAATCCCTTATCAAACAAGAAGTAGACTATCACTTTTGTAGTTCCAAGTGGACCACCTACTGGGGGGCCAGTCATTAAATATATTTGGGAAAAAACTTGAAAAGTTATAATCGTTGTCATCATCAGAACATAAAATGTTGTCGGTGAGATCAAATGCCAAGTAATTTTAAAGAACTGCTTTATTTTCCCAGCTCCGTCAATCTCAGCTGCTTCATAATACACATTTGGGATATTTTGCAATCCAGCTAAGTAAATGATAGTATTGTATCCAAGACCTTTCCATATCGTTACAATGATGATACTAAACAAAGCCTGCGATGGTCCACCTAAAATCATGTAAAGTGTATTATAACTGATTTCAGTGATATTCGCTAAACTATTGATAAAGGCTTGAAAATTAACTCCTATATTACTAAGAAATAAATCAAATACACCACGACTCTCTGCTAACCATCCCATTGGATCGAAACCAAGGTTCATTAGAAAAAAATTTACTAGTCCTGTTTGTTGATTAAAAATTATCTTCCAAACTATTGAGATCGCTACCATTGAAGTAACAGTAGGCACAAAATATATAGAGCGAAAAAAGCTCTTTAATTTTTCAATTCCATTTAAAAAGTTTGCAAAAATGAGTGATAAAATAAGACTTGTTGGAACAACAAAAATTACTAGATAAAATGTGTTCAGTAGAGATTGCCAAAATTCTCCATCTTTCACCATAATTTCGTAGTTTTCTAAACCAATAAAAGCACCAGGTCCAGTAATTGTCCATTCATAAAAACTTACAATAAAAGAAAGAATTATGGGTATCAGCCTAAACACAATAATAATTAATGCTGCTGGCAATATGTATAAGTATGGGACTATATCAAACTTTTTTTTCATTACTTTTCCTTAAAAATTATAGTGTTTATATTTTTTAATAAGTTTACAAATGTCAATTGAATTTTGGATAAAAAACCCCACAGAAATTGAAAAAGTAACTAAAAAAAAGAATTTGACAGAAAACAGTTACATTTTCATATTTACTTACCAGAAGGTAAGGTAAAATGGAGACTAAAGAACAAATTATTAAAACAGCTATTAAATTATTTTTAGAAAATGGATTTTACAATACTTCTATGAGTATGATCGCTAGTAAAATTGGTCTTTCTAAACCTGCTATTTATTATCATTTTAAAGATAAAGATTCTATGATTCATGCTGTATTGAATTACTTTAATGAAAAAATTGCAGAATGGAGGGATGAGTACTTCGAATCATCTAACTCTCCAAAAGAATTTATTAAAAGATTATTCTCAGCTATTCCAATTATAAAAAATATTGAAAAAATCGTTCTCAATGATAAAATAAGTAAATATTCTTATTCTTATAATGATCTTTTAGTAGTCTTAAGTAAATATAAATCAGAATTTAGTTATAAGATTTCACAATCTTCGATTCATAAAAGAGGAATTATCGAGAAGATTATTCGAAGAGCTCAAGCTGAAAGATCAATTAGACCAGATCTTCAGATTTCTCGCTTAGTAATATTAATTCAAGCCCTTATTGAAGGTTGCTATCAAATCTGTGATTTGGATTCTAGTTTAAAGGTTGAAAATGTATCTAATGACCTGTATAGAATGATTTGGAA
>LSCM01000059.1 GCA_001577185.1 Cloacimonetes bacterium TCS62
ATAAAATAATTCACTGATTTGAGTTGACATCATAATTAAAGAACTAAGTTTTACTCGGGAAAAATTAAAATAATTCGGAGGAATTCAATGAGCAAAAAAGTGACGATTTTCGGAGCAGGACTTGTAGTAAAACCCATGGTGGATTATCTATCTGAAAAAGGATATGAATTAACAGTCGCTAGCAGAACCTTGAGCAAAGCGGAAGAATTAGTATCATCTCATTCAAATGCAAATGCAAAACAATTTCTGATCGATGATGAGGATACTTTAATCGAATTTGTAAAAAATAGTGACTTAATTGTAAGTCTACTCCCGGCAAGTATGCACGTGAAAGTTGCTAAAAAATGCATCGAATATAAAACTAATATGGTAACAACATCCTACATTAGCCCAGAAATGAAGAAATTGGATGTTTTGGCTAAAGAAGCAGGGGTGATCATTCTAAATGAAATTGGTGTCGATCCCGGGATAGACCATATGAGTGCGATGAAAATATTCGATGAAGTAAGGGGAAAAGGTGGCGAAATAACATCCTTTATGTCATATTGTGGAGGCTTGCCAGCTCCGAGAGCAAATAAAAATCCCTACGGGTACAAATTTTCTTGGGCTCCAAAAGGTGTATTACTTGCTGCTAGAAACGATGCAAAATATCTTAAAGATGGAAAGATCGTTGAAGTAGACGGTAAAGATCTTTTTAGTCATTATTGGCTAGTCGATGTTGATGGATTTGAAACACTGGAAGCCTATCCCAATAGAGATTCATTGCGATATATTGATATATACGGGCTACAAGGTATAAAGACGATGTATCGAGGAACCTTCAGAAATATCAGCCATTGTGATACGTGGTTATCATTATCAAAACTAGGCTTTTTTAATAATGACGATGTTTACGAAAATCTTTCGGGTACTGTAAGAGAATTTATATTAGAGAAAATGTTGAATGAGCCAAAAGATGCTGACTTGAGATCAATTATAGCAAAGAAATTAGGACTCTATAAATCAAGTCTTATACTCAAAAAATTTAAATGGCTTGGATTATTTGACGACTCACCTCTTCCTATAAAGAAAGGAGCACCGATCGATCTATTAACAGCTTTAATGCAAGATAGATTGAGTTATAAGAAAAATGAACGTGATCTGCTCGTTATGCATCACCAGTTTGAAGCAAAATTTAAAGATAAGACACAAAAAATTACTTCAACATTGATTGATTATGGAATACCAGACGGTGATTCATCTATGGCACGTACTGTTTCTTTACCAGCAGCAATTGGTGTAAGAATGATCTTGGAAGGAAAAATTCAACTAACTGGTGTTCATATGCCAATCATACCAGAGATCTATGAACCTGTTCTTACAGAACTAGAGAACTTAGATATAAAGCTTGAAGAGAAATATTATTAATTTTTAAATTTGGTTGTTTTGGAACTGTAAAATATCGAATTATAGCGACCTTCGCTAAGGTCGCTATAGTCACACACAATAGATATCTTAAAAAAGGAATTATATGAAAACATTAGGCATTAGAAAGGAAAGAAAAAACAAATGGGAACGCAGAGTACCTCTTAATCCAAAAGCTGTTAAAAAACTTATAGATCTAGGTTTTGAAGTTGTAGTACAACCCTCTGACATTAGAATTTACCAAGATGATGAATACAACGAAATAGGTGCTACGGTCTCTGATGATCTTTCTGATTGTGATTTGATCATCGGGGTAAAAGAAGTCCCTATTAAAGAAGTAGTACCAAGTATACCTCATATTTTCTTTTCGCACACAATAAAGGGTCAATTTTATAATATGCCTTTACTGCAAACTTTTTTAGATACAAAAACCACACTCTTGGATTATGAAAGAATAATAAATAAAAAAGCTCAACGTCTTGTCTTTTTCGGTAAATATGCAGGTAATGCTGGAATGATAGAAGCATTGAGGAGTTTGGGGAACAGATTATGGGAAGAATACAACACAAAAACTCCATTTTTGAAAATAAAACCGGCTTACGAATATGCACAAGTTCAAAATGCTTTAGATCATTTAAAAGAAATTGGAGAAGAAATAGAAAAAAATGGTCTTCCTGAGGAGATCACACCACTAAACATTTTTCTGACTGGATACGGACACGTATCTAAAGGATGCCAGAAAATATTAGATGTATTACCTGTTGTGAGAGTGGACCCGGACTTTCTAGATGAAGCAATGAAGAAATCTAAAGATAACAAAATCTATCTAGCTGTTTTTAGAGAAAAGCATATGGTTAAAAAAGGGGATGGTAGTGACTTTGATCTCTTAGATTATTATAAAAACGGACATCTATATAAGTCAAAAATGGGAAACTATTTAGAACATTGCAGTATTTATATGAATGCTATCTATTGGGCACCAGGATATCCGGTTTTTTTGAAGAATTCTGAGCTTCAAAAATGGAAGAAATTAATCATTATTGGTGATATAACTTGTGATATCAAAGGTTCGGTAGAAGCTACCGTTAAAGCGACCTATCCAGATAATTCTACTTTTATTTACAATCCGGAGAATGGTAAGGTTACAGATGGTTTTAAAGGAAAAGGAATAGCAAATTGTGCAGTAGATAATTTACCATGTGAATTTTCAAAGGAAGCATCAGATACTTTTTCGAAAGCTTTGATGCCATTCATGGAAAAGATGCTTCTGAACGATTATTCTAAACCTATCTCAGAATCGATTCTACCTAAGGAAATAAAAAAAGCATGTATTGCTCACCATGGTAAATTGCAAAAAGATTATAAATATCTTGAAGATTTTTTGATAAATGATAATAAGTAAATTCAGCTTCATGAATGTTCCAACTTGTTTAAAAAAGGTAATTGAAGTTTTGGAAAATTATTTGAAATATTAATATAGGAGTAATTATGGAAAAGATCGGATCAGCTGGAAATTATGGGAAAAAAGTGCGTTCAGATTGTAAAGCAACGCTTCAATTAACAAAAAGTGGTGGCTTAGATATCCAATTGATCAGCAAGGTAGAAGATTACTTTGGAAAGCATATCATTTCGTTGGCAAAAGAGGAACTAAAATTCTTTGGGATTAAAAATGCCAAGCTGAAATTAGAAGACAGAGGAGCTCTGGATTTTGTTATTACTGCACGTATTGAAGCTGCTATAAAACAAATTGTTGAAACGAATAAAGAGTTCCTACTACCTATTATTGATCAGAATACAGATCAAACTTCTAAGCAACGCTATCGTAGATCTCGACTGTACCTACCTGGCAATACTCCAAAATTGGCATTGAATGCAGGAATTCATAAACCAGATGGAATTATTCTTGATTTAGAAGATTCTGTTGCTATAAGCAAAAAAAAGGAAGCTGCAATTCTTGTTAGGAATGCTTTGAGAAATGTTAATTTTTATGGTGCAGAAAGAATGGTACGTATCAATCAGCTTCCGCTGGGATTAAAAGATCTTGATCTTATTGTTCCTCATAATGTGAATTTGATATTAGTACCTAAATGTGAGCATGCTAAGCAGATAGAAACAGTGAATAATAGGATTAAAGAACTAAATAATCAAGAAAGAAATATTTGGCTGATGCCGATTATTGAGAGTGCACTGGGAGTTATCAATTCTTATGAGATTGCGAGCTCCAGAAATGTGGTTGCTCTTGCTATTGGATTGGAAGATTATACCGCAGATATTAATACTCAGCGCACCGATGATGGCAGAGAATCATTTTTTGCCCGTTCACAGATTGTTAATTCAGCTAGAGCAGCAGGTATTCAACCGATTGATTCAGTATTCTCCGATGTTAATGATATGCAGGCTTTAAAAGATAACGTTAAGATTTCTAAATCGCTTGGTTTCCATGGTATGGGATGCATTCATCCTCGTCAAATTTTGGTTATTCATCAGGGTTTTGCACCTACTTCAGAAGAGATTGAGAAAGCAAAAGCAATAGTGGATGCTTATAACGAAGCTAAAGAAAAGGGAGAAGGAGTTGTGTCTCTTGGTTCAAAAATGATAGATCCCCCTGTAGTGAAGAGAGCATTACAAACTTTAAAAATGAGTGGAGGTAATAAATGAAAAAAGCTGATAAATTTGTAAAAAATGCAGCAGGAAGAATGGTCCCCACAATTATAAATGGAGAACAAGTTATTCCTTTTAAAGGGATAAATAAATATAAACCAGCTCATAAAGGTTCAGCTCCAAGAGTTCCTACATGTATAGAGTATCCTCGTGATGGTAACAAGATAGTAAAAAATTTGAAACAAGCTCTGAAACAAGCAGGATTAAAAGATGGAATGACAATTTCTACACATCATCATTATCGTAATGGTGATTACGTATCGAATATGGTTTTTGATATAGCAGCCGAACTTGGGATTAAAGATCTCAGGTGGTTACCGAGTGCATCATTTCCTTGTCATGCTCCAATTATAGAACATTTAAAGTCGGGAGTAGTGCACCATATAGAAGGAAGTATGAATGGTCCCTTAGGAAATTTTTGCAGTCATGGAAAAATGAAAGGACTTGGCTATCTGCGTAGTCATGGTGGAAGATACAGAGCTATATCTGATGGTGAAGTTCATATAGATGTTGCTGTTATAGCAGCATCAGCAGCAGATATGACGGGGAATGCCAATGGTGTTTTGGGAAAGCATCCATTCGGTCCTATATCATTTTCTAAAACTGACGTAAAAAATGCAGATAAAACTATTGTAGTAACAGATTCCTTGGTAGATTTTCCCTGCTATCCTTGGGAAATCATGGGCAATGATGTAGATTATGTAGTTACAATAGATGAAATTGGAGATCCGGAAAAAATAGTCTCCGGAACAACTAAAATTACAAAAAGTCCAGATAGGTTACTAATTGCAGAGCGTTGTGCTAAATTTGTAGAAGCTGCTGGGATACTTAAAGATGGTATAAATTTCCAAGCAGGTGCCGGGGGAACTTCCTTAGCATTTGTTCATTTTATCAAAGATATGATGCTTGAAAAATGTATTAAGGCAAGAAGTATGGTCGGTGGTAGCACAAAATTTTTGGTTGATATGATGGAAGAAGGACTTACAGATTACATCTTTGATGGTCAAACTTTTGGTTTGGAAGCTATTTCGTCACTTCGGGACAACCCAAAGCATATTCCAATTGGCATTTTTGATATTTACGATTTCCATGCTAAAGGAAATATGGCTCAAATGATGGATGTAATCGTTCTTGGTAGCACTGAGGTCGATGTGAATTTTAATGCAAATTGCGTAACACATAGTGATGGCCGAATGCTGCATGGAATTGGTGGTTTTCAGAACTGTCTATTAGCGAAATGTACAATACTTGCTGTACCTTCATTCCGAGATAGAATTCCAGTTATTAAAGATGAAGTGACAACTCTTGTCGCGCCCGGTGAACTTGTTGATGTAATCGTTACAGAACGCGGGATAGCTATAAATCCAAAGAGAAAAGATCTTATAGAAGCAACCAAAAACTCCGGACTCCCAATAAAAGATATCAATGAGATCAAAGAAGAAGTGGATCAGATCTGTGGAATACCAGCTAAACCAAAGCTCTCGGATGAAGCAGTTGCAGTTGTTGAATGGATCGATGGAACAATATTAGACACAATAAGGAAAGTAGAAGATAGCTAATGAAAAAATTTCTTGTTTTCCTAATCTGTTTTTTATTTCTACCACTTTTGGGTGAAGTATCACTAAATGAGTTTGGTCATATAACTAGTAGCAAACAAGAAATCGATATTGAGTATTATTACGAAAATGATGAGTATTTTGCTTTTATTGATAATCTTAAATTGATTGGAACAACTGTTCAGAAAGTTGCAAATGGTTATTTGACTATAGTAACTGAGCACGAAAATCATCCAAGTTGGCTGCGGATTTATGATAGACAAGGGGTTGAAAAATATAAGAAGTCATATTCTAAGATCATCAATTTGATGTTAGCTAGGAATAAGAAAAAAGTAGCATTTTATAATGGTGAGAAATTGGTAACTTTGGATACAGAAGATCTAGAGGAAACAGAGTTTTCTAAATCAATAATATTTACAATGGATGAACAAGGAGAACCAATTTATTCCACTCGTCAGAACGTTCTTTGTTACAATTCCAAGAAATTCAATATTCCTGAACGAATAAGATCAATTTTATTTATTAAGAATCCAATAATTATTACTCGACATTCAATTTTTAAAATTAATACAAACCTTCACAAAATCAATACATTTACAGATGAGATCTTTGATGCAGAAGTAATCGATGATGAATTGTATTTGGCAGTAACAAACGGTTCAACCTATAGATTAATTAATTATTCTGGATCTCAAAATTATCACATTATTGACCAGATAGAACTTGAAAAAAAATCAAATAAAATACATGAGCCGATCTATGCACCTTTGAATTATGGTGAGGATAATTTCCCCTTTCCAATTGGAAATAGTTATGCTGAAATACAACAATATGGAAATACTCCATATTTACATCCGGGAGTTGACTATTTAGGTGATGACAACCAAGAAGTTTATGCTGTACACGATGGATTTGTAAAAGCAGTACTGACAACTGGTGGAAATGCTTACTGGAGAATAGCCATTGCTAATGAGAATGTTCCAAGTGAAGTTGAAGGATATCTTTATGCTCACCTTAATGAGAATTCGATTACTGTAAATGTTGGAGATCAAGTAAATGCTGGCGATTTGCTAGGGACACTTTATCCCTGGAACTATTATGACTTTACCCATATTCATTTTTCTCGAGTTTTTTGTACCGGTGAGCAGTGGCTTGGTGATTGGTGGACAACGGAGAACAATTTGCTTGATGTGATGAATATTCAGGATACAATTCCACCTATTTTTGAAGATGCATTAGAAGACCAAAAATTTGCTTTTGTAGATGAAAATGGAAATTATCTTGATCCAATGAATCTTTATGGAGAATTCGATATTGTGGCAAAATGCCATGATATTGCCAATTCAAGCTGGAGAATTGATCTACACGATTTGAGCTATTCAATACATTCAATTACGAATCCAGATTCGACGATCTTTCAAAAATATGCTTTTGTTTATGATTTTGATCTGGATACTTATCATTCGGGGAATGTGGATGAAATGATATTGAATACGATTTATTCTCGTGATGAAACATGCTATTCCATTGGAAATTATAACGAAAGAGAATACTACCATATAATTACGAACTCG
>LSCM01000006.1 GCA_001577185.1 Cloacimonetes bacterium TCS62
TAGAAGATATGGGTGATGATTGGGGTAAGGTACACTTAATGTTCCTCGATGATAACAGCTATGGCTCAATTATTCAAGGATTTGGAGAAGATCTGGGTGGAACAATGAATTATGCAGCAATTAAGATCCATTTCCCACCAACAGGTTCAGAAGATCCAACGATCGTACCGGCAACAGCTCAACTGTCACAAAATTATCCTAATCCATTTAACCCAACAACAACAATAGCTTATAATGTTAACCAAGCTAGTAATGTAAAAATTGATGTTTACAATGTAAGAGGTCAGTTTGTTACAAATCTTGTAAATACACATAAAGATGCTGGTGAACATACTATTGTTTGGAATGGAAAAGATAAGAATAATCAAGAAGTTACTAGTGGTGTGTACTACTATAAGATGAAATCAGGAAGATATACATCTACTAAGAAGATGATCCTTCTTAAATAAGTACTTCTGAAACTGATAAAAAAGGTCACTCAATTGAGTGACCTTTTTCTTTTTTAAGGATTATCTTTTATTGTATACGATATTCCTTGGAATATTTTACATCTGTAAGAAATAAACCTTGAGCAGGTGCGGTTGTAATCAACTTATCATTTGGAGTTTTATTTTTAAATAGTGATTTGATAACAAAACCTTTTTTTTCATTATTTACAATATTCAATATAGTTCCGATAATTCGTCGGACCATATGATGTAAAAAACGGTTTGCTGAAATAGTAAAAATAATACGTTCATCTTTTTTTGTAACCCTAAAAATTTTAATATTACAAATATAATTATTGATATCCGGGTTGAATTTTGAGAAAGAAGTGAAATCATGCTTTCCTAAAAAATATGGTAAACATCTTTTTATTCTATCTAAATTTAGATCAAATCTGGAAAAATAACTTGTAAAACGCCTATTAAATGGAGTTTTTGTAGTAGCAATAAAATATTTGTAAGTACGTTTGATCGCATCATATCTGGCGTGAAAATCATCTTTTACTTTGTATACTTCATTTATTCCGATATCATTTGGGAACTTAGTTCGGAGAGCTAATTTTATTTGTTTCTCAGTCATATCGATCGGAAAATCAAAGTGAGCATACTGTCGTAAAGCATGAACTCCAGAATCAGTACGTCCAGAACCTGTGATCTTTATATCTGTTTTTGCTATTTCACTGATTGCTCTTTCTATTGTTCCTTGTACAGTTCTTACTGATTTTTGAATTTGCCAACCAGAGAAATCGGATCCATCATAAGAGATTTGAATAACAATTCTTTGCATTATCTGCCAACTTTTAATATTAAAATTAGGTTTGAAATTATAATATATGTCATCAAATATAAATTGGACTGAATGTCAAATTTCCTAGGATTAGAAAACTTTAGTTGTTGTACTGTTGCATGTTCAACTATTCGTATTTTTTTGTAACTTGAGATAATGGCCGATATGATAGAATCGATTAAGTCATTTTTTTGGGGCGTTATTGTCTTATATTGTTCAAAAAATATAGGGATGAAATGTATTGTAGCGGAAAAAAAATAACGTATATTATAGAATAATAGAGTTCTGGGGAGAAAATTAGTATCAATCAAGAAGTCCTTTATTGTTGTTGTGGAAACCAAATAGACCGATAATAAAATAACATATAGAATTCTTAAAAAAATAACAAATTGAGTCATAAATGGAATGCCAAAGATGATACCAAAAAGAAATATTGAAGTAAAGAATGGAGTTAGCATTAAGATGGTCTTCAGCCACAAAATGAGAATATCATAAGATATCAATAAATAGAGTAATGTAAGGAAAATTAATATGATCAAATTTTGTAAGTTCATTATTGTAGAAATTGTCAAACAGATCAAAGTTAAAAAAAATTTTAGAAGTGAATTTTGTTTGTTGAAAAGGGAGTAATTAGCTTTCATCTATTTTCAGCGCGTTTTAGAATTTTGGGATTTGTAGTTTTCCTTATCAATCTCTTTCTTAGAAGTTTTGCTTTGTTCTTTTTCCTTCTGTTCTTCTTCTCTGTTTTCTTCCTTCTTTTGGATTTGGTTTTCTAAATTGATAAGTGCAGGTAATCTCTCTAATGTCTTATAATGTTCTCCATTATAGATCTGATAAATAGCTTGAATTATTTCTTCATCTGATGTTTCTTCCAAGAGATCATTGAAATATACTTTAGATTTAACACTGTCATTTAGTGTAAAATAGTAAATATATCCTAAAGTAAACTTTGCCTTTTCGGAATAGATGTTATCGTCAGAGTCTGCTATCGCGCTAAGTGGTTCTATTATTTGTTCTGGATTTTTATCCATGTGCGATATCAATTGATTGTATTCTGCAATTTGATCGAGTTCTTTCTTTGTAGTGACAACGACTTCTTTATCATTGATCAAAAGAGTTGCAGCATAGGTATATTTATTATCAGGAAATTCATTCTTTAATTTTGAATATATTTTCTTAGTTTGAGTACTATCTTGTATAAGAGCATCATTTATCCAAAGTTTTACAAAATTTGAGTAGGGAATAAATTCATTCTCGAACATATTCACAACTTTTTCTAACTGAGGAATGTTGTTTTCTAATGTTGTTTTCATCGAATCTTCTTTTTGTTCTAAACTTTTTTTTGCTAATTGGGTACTATCCGGTAATGCAATTTTGGAAGTATCTTGGTGAGTAGTTGAATCAATTTGAGAATTAATGCTGTCCAATTTAGTAACGAGTTGGCTAATATTGCCTAAAACGGCATCTTTACTTTTAATCACTTTATTGTAGATTGAAAGAGCAGAATCAGGTTGGTTCAAGACATCTATGTAATACTCTGCTAATTTAAAATGCTGTAGAACTAGATCCTCATAATCAGTATCTTCTCGGGGTTTATAATATTGTATGATCTGGCTTGCTACGGAACTTCTCCTGAGGGCTTTATCAACAAGTTTTGAACGGGAATGTTCTTGTTTGACTTTATTGTAAAATTCGATAGCTTTTTCATAATCTTCTAAATTGTGAAAATATAATTCTGCCAGATAATAGGAAGCTTCAGCTGCAATGTTAGTGTGTTTATTATCTTTAATGATAGCGTTTAAGATAGCTATAGCTTCATCGGTGTCATTTAAATTCGATAGAGCTCGAGCTCTTATCAACCTGATCCGCGAGATCTTATTTTCACGATATTCATCTTTCAATAAGGATTCTGTATATTTTTTTGCTAGCTGGTATTCACCTTGTAGTAAATAGTTTAAAGATATGAAATATCTGGAATCAAATTTGATATTTCTCGATATATTTGTTTTTAACAAAGATAAAAATATATTATTTGCTTTACTGTAATTTTTTTTGTCTGTTTGAATTTTCCCAAGTAGAAAATAAGCATTTTCATATTCATCTGAATCAGCATATTGTTCAATTATCTTTCTTAAATAATATTCTGTTTCAACATAATTTTCTTCTTCAAGATTGTAAGTGGCTAATATTTTTAAAGCTCTTGGATGAAGTTTACTAAATTTATCTTTCAATAGGAAGTCTTTTAAAATTTGATATGCTTTATTATGTTTTTTGAATTGATAATTTGCTTGAGCAAGATATAACTTTGCTTCAGGAACAAATTCACTTTGTGGGTAGAATTTGATTAATTCTTCTAATTTTGAAATCGATTGTCTATAATTTCTACCAATATAAAAAAAAGATTTTGCTATCAGAAAAAGTGCATCATCTGCGTATTTACTGTCTTTGTAATCTGTTAAAACGATTCCGCATTTCTTGATAGTTTTATTGTATTTTTGTATAGCAGTAGATTTTGGCTGACCATTATCACGTAACTCCATTTCATTAGCTTCTTTAAAATACTTTTCGGCATTATAGAAAGTGTTGTAGTAAACACAACTATTTAAGAATAAAAATGCTGCTAGAATTAGATGCTTAAATTTCATGTTCATACTATAACAATTCAATATAATTCTTCACTAACTTTGGAATAATATCAGATTCAACTAATTTTGTTAGATTATTAATATCTTCATTTAAAATCCTGTCCTTATCCAGATGTGCTACGATTTTACGTACCTCTTGTTTTACTGCTTCTATTGCAGCTGAAGATTTCAGATCTCTGCAATCAAGAGCTTGTGTTGCAATCATCAATTCTATTGCTAAAACCACAGTTGTATTATCCAATATGGTTCTAGCTTTCATAGCACCAATTGTACCCATACTTACATGATCCTCTTGGTTTGCAGATGTTGGGATAGAATCAGAAGAAGATGGATGGGAAAGAACTTTGTTTTCGGAGACCAAAGATGCAGCAGTAACCTGAGCTATCATATAACCTGAATCTAAGCCGGGACGTGGCGCTAAGAATGGGTTTAGACCATTATTTAACGCTGGATTAAGTAATTGCTCAGATCTCCGATCGGAAATGTTTGCTAATTCTGCAACTGTAAAACCTAATGTATCCATTATAAAGGCAATAGGTTCACCATGGAAATTACCACCAGAAATAACTTTATTTTCATCAGGGAAGATCAAGGGATTATCAGTGGAAGAATTCATCTCAATTTCTATTGTGGATCTTATGTAGGCTAATGCGTCTCGTACTGCTCCGTGTACTTGAGGAGTGCATCGTAAACTATAAGCATCTTGAACGTTCTTGCAGTATTCATGAGAACAATTTAACTTACTAGTTTCTAGTAAAGAATACAAGTTCTTTGCAGAAGCACTTTGACCCACATGAGGTCTTAAATCATGAACAAGCTTATCAAAGGCTGATCTTGTGCCTTTTAGAGCATCTACACTCATGCTTGCAATTACATCTGCAATTTCACATAACTGTTCAGCACGCAAAAGATTTAACGCCCCTACACCAGTCATAACTTGAGTACCATTATTAAGAGCTAATCCTTCTTTCGCTTTAAGAACTACAGGTTTAATACCCGCTAATTCCAAAGCTTTCTCTCCAACCAAAGTTTTACCATTGTAGTTAGCTTTTCCTTTACCAAGGAGGACTAATGCAAGATGTGATAAGGGTGCTAGATCTCCACTAGCTCCGACAGAACCTTTTTCTGGGATGAGTGGATGAACTCCTTTGTTAAGTAGATCTACTAATGTTTGTAATGTACTTAATCTAATACCGGAATGTCCTTTTACTAGAACATTGATTCGTAAAAGCATTACTGCTCTTGTTTCTTCGACCGAAAGGTATGGCCCTACACCAGTAGAATGACTAAGAATAAGATTTTTCTGCAATTCTTCAATATTATCAAGAGAGATCTGAATATTTGCAAATTTACCAAATCCAGTTGTTAAACCATAAACTACTTGTTTTTCATTGATGACTTTATCAACATAATTTCTGCATTTACGAATTTTTTCTTTAGCTTTTGGATCTATATCAACTTTCTTTCTTTCATAGACGATCTCTTTTAGATCGAGTAATGTTAGATTTTGTCCAGTTATTACAATAGCCACAAATTTCTCTCCTACTTAATATGTGTTTAATTCCCCAATTGCATCTTCCACATCATGAAGTATTTCTCTATCTTTTACAAATTTCATCATATTATTATGGTCGTCAAATAAAGGTCTATCTTCATCAAGATGATCTACAATTTTCCGTACAGCTTTATGTGCTACTTGTGTTCCTTTACCAGGGCTGTAATCCCTGAAATCAAGAGCTTGGGCTGCTGCTATGAACTCTATCCCCAAAATACCATAAGCATTATCCAAGATCTTTCTAGTTTTGAGAGAAGTATTCATGCCCATACTAACAAAATCTTCTTGATCAGCAGCTGCAGGGATGGATTGTATAGAAGCTGGATTCGAAAGAATTCTATTCTCAACTATCATCATATCAGCAGTGTATTGGCTGAGCATGTGTCCGGAAAACATGCCTGCACCTTTGGTGAGAAAAGCTGGTAAACCTACACTTAAGGCAGGATTTAAAAGACGATTTAATCTTCGTTCGGAAATAACACAAACCATTGTGATAACACTACCCAACATATCCATAGGAACACTTACAGGGGTACCCTGAAAATTAGCACCGGTAAGTACGATTCCATCTTCTGGTAAGAAAACTGGATTATCACCGACACCGTTCAATTCAATCTCAACTTGACTTCTCGTCCATCTTAACTGATCTCTAGCAGCACCAAGAACCTGTGGGGTTGAACGCATACTATAGGCATCTTGCACTCGTACTTTCATACCTTTAAGGAGGTCGGAATCTTCTATAACTTTCTTAATATTTCCCGCTGAGGTAATTGCGCCTTTAAAACCTCTAAGACGGTGAAGTCTTTCATCATAAGGTTTTAGATTTGCCATTAGTGCTTCTAAAGTCATAGCAGCAGCTATCTCTGCCTGTTTGAACAATCGCTCTGTTTCATAAATAATTAAAGCCGACATTGCGGTTAGAAGATTACTGCCATTAATAGCAGCTAGACCATCTCTTGCTTTTAAACCAGGAATTTCAATACCTGCCTTGTCCATCGCTTCTTTACCAGGATATCTCTTCCCTTCGTAAAATGCTTCACCTTCACCCATTAATAGAAGGGCAATCTGACTCATCGGAGCGAGATCACCGCTAGCCCCCACGCTACCTTTTTCGCATACAACTGGAGTTACTCCTTTATTTAGCATCTCTATTAAAGTTTGGGTGATTATCGGACGACAGCCAGAATGTCCATTAGCATGTACATTAATACGGCCAACCATAGCTCCACGCACATGTTCAATAGGACATGGCTCACCTATGCCAGCAGAATGGTTATATATTAGATACTTTTGAAATTGTTTTATTTGTTCATCATTAAGAACGACTTCAGAAAATTCACCTATACCAGTATTAACACCGTACATGATCTCGCCTTCTTCAATCTTTTCTTCAATAAAACTTCTGCATGCCTTAATACTTTCCAGAGCATCGGGATGTAATTCTACTTTTTCTTTTCCGTGAGCTACATTGTAGACATCTTCAATTTTTAGATCTTTACCTGTGATAACAACCGCCATAATTTTTCTCCTTTTTTTTATTTAAATTTATATTCTAATGTTAGAAAAGTTTGTAATTCATTATCAATAAAAACTCTTGCATTCAAACGATTTAACTTAGTATTTATTCTAACGGAGTTTAGCACACTTAATAATCTGTTTGCTATGAAAGCTCCGGTAATTGTCTTAGCATAATCTCCATATTGAGTTTTTCTTTTTTGAAGTATCTTATATTCGGAACGTTTATCATCATCCCAATTCCAAGAAAAATGATCAATAAATTCCATTTGAGCATCCAGATCATTCGGAAATTTTTCTTCTGCAAGGTTAACAATATAATCACAATTTTCAAAGTTAGCACTTTCATATCTTGTTAACTGGTAAAAGTAATCGTTGGGATAATCTTCATTAGCAGGAATATGAGCATATTTTACAGCAAAATTATAAGATGCTTTATCCATTAGCTTTGCCTCTTCCTTAAAGTAAAAAAATGAACACCATGAAACTACTTCCGAAGCAAGAAAAACGTAACCACTGTTACTTTTTTGAGAAAGTTCTCCCCATCCAGGGATTAAAGCGGATTTAAACATAAACTTTTTGGCATTAGTTTCTTCAGCAGTTAATTGAAGTGAAAAAATTATTAGAATTACCAAGATCAATTTAGAAATTGTATTCATAATATAATTTAATTCCTCGTTTCTGCCAATCCGGATCAATATGCAAATGTCCCTGAAGCTGGTTTTCAGAATTGATTTTATTTACTGTTACAGCAGCATCGATCATACTTACGATCCTATTTAAGATTGCAGCAGCAAAAGTAAATTTTGTGTAGATCTCTAAATCTTGTTTATTACGACGAAGTTTTTTATACTTTGCCCATTCTCTTTCTGTTTCCCAATCCCATTGCATATCTTCTGGAACAAGATATTCATCAAGATAATTTTGATATGCCTGAGGGTCATTTTTATAGATAAGATAAAAATTACGAGCATCTCTGATTATGGAGGTATTGTAATTTTCGCTTGATTGATAATTTTGAATTATTTGATAATAGGAATCATCTCTATCAGTAGGGATATTAGCATTAGCAAATGCGAATTGTTTGTATGAATTTGTTGCCCATTGAGTTTCATCTTTTAATCGTAAATAGGAGAATATAGTTGCAGCTTCCACGCAGAAAAAAGTAGCTGTTTTCTGATAACTTTTTGCATACATTTCACCTAAACCAGGTAAGACAGCAGAAAGAAAGAGTGCTTTCTTCGTAGATAGTTCTTCTGCTATCAACATAGATGTGAGCAATAAAAGCAGAAAGACAATAAGTGTTTTTTTCATTTAGAACCTTTTAGTTAGGAATACACCAGGTGATATTTCGTTATTTATCATTACAGGAGCAAATTTTACTTTGATCTGAGAAGTTGTGCTAGAAAGATATTCCAAATTATATTTTTTTGTCAATCGTGCTGCATCAATTGCCGCTAGAATGTGATTAAAAATTATCCCAAAATTAAACATCTTTGCTTTATCATAATATTTTTCTGCATCTTTTCTCATATTGATATAAGTTGCTCTCATGCTTGAATATTTGCCATTTGTATTATCATAGAATTCGTGATTAGCTTCATAATCAGGATAATCTTCATTAACGGGAATGTTACCTTCCCATGAATTATTATCATTTCCCGTATTGGAAGTGTCCCAAATCCAATCAACATCTCCATTTCCATAGATCTCATACCAATCAAGCCAACCAAAGATATATTTATTGTATTTTCCGATATCTTCATAAAAATGTTGCGTATCTGTATCATCTAACTGAAAATGATCTGCATCATAAAAATATGTTTCTCCCAAAAAATCATTTTTGATCTCATCGTGGCGATCTCTTGAGTATCTATGAACCATTTCACCATTTATTGGATTTTCCACGAGTTCACTATTTGCAAATTTCTCATAATCATCGGTGATATCGTCCCCTTTTTCATTATACACAAAAAAACCAGCCAAAAGACCAATCTCGATAAGAGGGGAGAGGTATGTAGTGATACTTTTCTTATCAGCATAAAATTGTCCTGCTCCTGGAAATAAGGATGATAGTATCATAGCTTTTGCAACCGATTTTTGTTTATAATTTACTTCAATTATATCATTCTTGATCTCCTGTGATGTTAGAGTTAATGTTAAAATCATTATTACTAAAATCAATATTATTTTCTTTGTCATAATTTTCTCCTTAATTTACTATCGCAAAGGTAATTTTCTTTTTTTCATTTCCTGATTTAATTATTGCAAAATAAACTCCGGATGCTATATTTTTTGTATTCCAGCGGAAATCTTGAATATTATTTGCTTCCTTAAGAATATTAGTATTAAGTAGCATATTACCGGCAATATCAAATATCTTAAGTTCTATCTTATTACTTGCATTATTGATTCGAATTCTGATCTCACCATTTTTAGCAGGATTAGGGAATGCATATGCATCAAGTTTAGCTGAAATACTGGTATCGTAATCTATTTCACCTTCATAAAGAGAATAAGATCTGTTCCTATAGCCATTCCAGATAATCGGATCTTCATTCACATTTTCTATATAGGAGGAATAGAGATTAAAACTATTATCAGAATAAATATAAAAGAGTTTTTGATCTATATCATCCCAATAAAATTGATCTTGAATCTCATTTTTGCACCAATAGAAGGAATTAGCGATTCTAAAGTTTGCTTCATTATCAATAGCAAGAAATCCACCATTAAGTTCTTCAATGAGAATCATCGGGTTTTCATTGAATTTTATGATTCTGGGGAAACGGTTTGGTATTATGGATCTATTTTCCAAATAAGCAGGAAAACCTTCTCTAAGAGTACCTCCTAAGCTTAATGCAAAAATTTTATCTGATGCTCCAAAAACCAAATATACTTGGCTGCTATTATCTAATTCACCTAAGGCTAGTTGGGTTGGTTTCTTAGAAGTATAAGGATACAAACTAAATAGCTTTTCAGCTTCCATGTTCTGTATTTTAAAAATATCCCCTAATGAGTTTTGGATAAAAACAGCATTTTTTTCCGGATCGTTATCTTCATAGCAAATAGGAATATTTTGTGAAGTTAAATCTGGAATTTGCACATAATTTTGCAATGATGGAGCGAGTGGGTCTATGAAATAAACTCTATCAGATGAAGTAGCGATAATTGAGCCATTATAAGCTAATCTACTTTCAGAGATAGATAGCTCACTTTCACCAACATACAATTTTTCTGTACATGAAACGACTAAGATATCCTTATCTTCAATATACATTGGGGTATCAAAGATCTCAGAAGAATAGGAATATGATTCTTGATGCTCAGGAGTTATGCTTGTAATAGAGTTATCAGCTATAAATAGAAATTCATCGTTATCATCGGAATTTGTGTCGACTGGCAAAATGGAATTTGATGATATGTTTTGCAAAGGGATATTTACACCGAAGTTATCTTGCCAGATATTTCCAATATGAGAGAAAAAGTTTACATTTTCATTAGAGAGCATTGGGAATGATGGGAATCCGTATAAACTACCAATTGAACCAAGAGCGGTAATTGAATCAGCCTCAACGATTTTATCTGTCTTATCAAATAAATTCGTTCCAAATTTAAACGACATAGATCTTTGAACATTTGGTTCGATAGAATAGCTACTTATATCATAGATCGAAAACATCGAAGGTTCATCATTATTTGTCATCAAAGCGGGAGATGAAGTTGCTGAGAGTTCATCATTAAAGATTTCACCGATGAACTCTACTTGACCATTCGCATTTACTAAGGTCTCATCATCCCAACCTGTGAAGTAACCTTCAGAATCAATAATAGGGCGATATTTATAAAAAGGCTCATACGCAGTTCCTTTCCAGAACATAGAGTACGGATTACCGATATCATCTATATTATCAGCCTCAATTATCTTTACTGCGCGATGAGCATGATAAACATTTATTGTATTATTTTCGTAATTGTTGTTTTCTGCTAAGATCTTTTCATCAATATGCCAGATAAGAAGCCCACCACCATAATTTCTAAAATCTTGATCTATCCAGCCAGGAAGTAAAAAGTCATATTCATAATTATTACTGTTATCCGGATTAGGCGCGGGATAGGTGGGATGCAAAATAACTGTACCTTCTGAATTTGACCAAAGATAGGAACCGCCGTCCCCATCAGGGTCGGTCTGACGATTTTCCAAAATAATATACTCGCTCTGGTTGATCGGGATTTTTACAAAATATGCGGTTGAATCGTTCATCAATGCTTCATTATATTCTGTTGCAATTGGTAAAATATTTATCTTTCTATTTGGATCAAATTCAGAAATATCTTTCAGAATTCCTCGTTGTCGAAAAGATTCTTCAAATGGTATAGATCTCGACCAAGCTCCTGGAAAAGCCGGGAAAGTTCCTTCAAAATTAGCAGTAAGATCAGCACTATTATCTCCATCCAAATCAAAACCTAATCCCAAGAGTATTGATCCTCCACTATCCATAATATCATAGTATCCAACTTGAGGAGAATTATTTAGGGTATTATAAAGATCTACAAATCCAAGTGAATGCCCAAATTCATGGAACATAACACCGTTAATAACTCCATAATTATCATAAACCGGAATATTTCCAGTAGAATCTACTTCTGTATCTTGGGTTATTAATTCAGGAACATTACATGCACGATTCATAGTTAAGCCATTATCTACTTCAATGGTAGCATGATCTCCCACATTGATATAAAAAGATGGAATATCGTGAGGTGAATCACCAAGCGTATCGTGTTGCCAATCTGAACCAGCATGGATGAACATGAAATGATCATATTCACTAAAGTTAATATTCGTATCTAAATCTGCTACAGAAAAAGCATCTTGAAAATATTCTTCAAAACGTTCTACCATCAAATCATAATCAGAAGTTCCAGGATTATAGTAGCTCATCTTGTTGGGCAAAGTATATGCTGTAAAATCAGTTGAATCCGGTTGGGGAAAGATATCAATATCGAGATCAAAAGATTCATAGCTCGCAGCCAGATAGTATTGTCTCAGTGCTTCTGCAAGATCTTGAAAATAAGCATGATCATGCGGCGGCTTCCCGATTGAAAAAGGATAATCATCTGCATCTAAAACAAATTTACCATTTCCGGTTGTTTCAGGATCATTATCTTCTTGAAATTCAATTAAGAGGATCAAGAGTTTGTTCCCAACACGCAATCCCTTACTAGGCCTACTTGGTTTAGAGAAATATTTTTCCAACGGGTGTATTTTTTTATTCAATTCGAATTCAAGATTATTGCTTTTTAGAACAGGGATCTTCTTAGCAAAAACACTCTTTGCGAAAGACAATCCTGTTATCAGCAATAATAACAGAATGACTTTTTTCATATCACCTTTAGAACTGTACTTTTACTGACATAGTTTGATTATAATCCTGTAAACCTCCACCAGGTTGGAAAGAATAATCAAGGTTTACAAGGTACTCATCGTTGAAAGTATAATGAAAACCTGCACCAAAAGAGAAACCCTTAATATCACCGGCTCTATCCAGAATGTATCCTGATCTTAAAGAAAGAAGGTCTAAATACACATATTCCACACCAGCGTTCCAAATGATCTCTCGTATTTCAATAGAATTCACAAAATTATTGATCGAAGCGAAATCATCTACAGGTTCTCCATTTTCTTCCTGGGTATTAAAATCATCAACCCAAGCAGTAAAAATTCGTTTGAAAACAGGGTCACTATTAGCCAGTACTTTGTTCATATCCATATTAATTGATAATTTATTGTATTTTGATTCTAAAGCACGATAAGAAAATCCCATTCTCCAATTCATAGGTAACGGGTCAGATTGATCTTTATTTATATATGTTATATTGGGCCCAATGTTCTGGAAGTTAAGTCCAAAGTCTAATTTATCCACAGGAATACTATATTGTGATAATTGAGCTTTCTCCCCACCGGTTAATGATATAGCACCATTATACAAGGATAAAGCCCCATTGTAAGGAGAGACAAGGATTTGTCCAAAATCCACACCTTTATTTTTTACACCTAAATCAAAAGCATAGCTCATACCTTGACCATTTGTGTCAGATTGGCCTTGCCCTGGTCCCAGATCACTTAGGATAAATTTAAAATTTATTCCAAGACCAGTATTTTCACTTAATTGTGTTGCATAAGTAGTAGCAACGGAAAGGTCATAACTTTCAAAAGTTTCAGCTTCTTCACCTGGTTCAGGTGGGTTTTCATCTTGGAAAGTTTGCTCACCAAAAGTCATGTAGGTTGCGTTGATACCAATGTTACCAATATCTTCAATATATTCATTACCGGCAATATGGAAATAGTACATATCATTAAAAACTTCACCGAACCAGTTAGAGTACATACTGGCAAATTGAGTTTTTCTATTAAATGCCATCGCGCCCGGATTCCAAAAACCTGCAAAACCATCATCAACTTGAGCAACATATGCTTCGCCCAGAGCACTTGCACGAGCGCTAGGTTCGATCAAAAGAAAGATTACCGCTGCATTTGAGACAGCACTAGCAGTTATAGGTATTATTAGTGCAATTAGCACTATTATGTATATTATTTTTAATTTCATAAATTCCTCCTAAATATTGTAAAAATGCAACTTGGCAAATCAATAATTTGCTAAAAATAATTATAGGATAAGACCTCCATATTTATGGTGCCGAAGGCCGGACTCGAACCGGCACGAGCAAATGCTCGGAGGATTTTGAATCCACTGCGTATACCAATTTCACCACTTCGGCACTTAATTAACAGGTAGCACAATTTATATTAGTATACTGATGTCAAGGATTTTGATTAATAATTATTTGCAAAAAAACCTTCGAGATTTTGATCCCGAAGGTTTTTAATTTTAACTTTATGTTTTGGTTGATATTACATCATTCCAGGCATTCCGCCACCCATTCCGCCACCTGCTGGCATTTGAGGCATCTTGTTGTCTTCTTCACCTTCAATGTCTGTAATTACACATTCTGTAGTTAAGAAGAGACCAGCGATACTTGTTGCGTTTTGAAGTGCACTACGAACGACTTTTGCAGGATCTATAATACCTTTTTTAAAGAGGTCTTCAAATTTGCTATCTGCCGCATTAAATCCAAAGTGATTATCATCAGAATTTTTTATTCTTTCAACGATAATAGCGCCTTCTTCTCCGGCATTTGAAGCAATATGGAATGCAGGTTTAGTAAGAGCATTTTTTAAGATCTCTGCGCCTACTTGTTCCTCATGTGAGCTATGCTTCATCTTATCGATAGTTTCTGCTGCATATATTAATGTTGCACCACCACCAGTAACAATTCCTTCTTCAACAGCTGCTCTCGTTGCATGAAGAGCATCATCTACGCGCGCTTTCTTTTCCTTCATTTCAGTTTCGGTAGCTGCTCCAATCTTTATTACTGCAACACCACTTGATAATTTAGCTAGTCTTTCTTGAAGTTTTTCTTTATCATAATCTGAGGTTGAATCTTCAATTTGTGTCTTGATTTGTTTTACTCTCGCGCTTAAGTCTTTATCAGAGCCGCTTCCTTCTCTAATTGTTGTATTTTCTTTATCAATAATTGCTTTCTTCGCTCTTCCAAGATCATCAAGTTTTGCTGAGTCTAATTTACGACCCATATCTTCAGAGATGACATTACCACCAGTAAGAATGGCAATATCTTCCATCATAGCTTTTCTTCTATCGCCAAAACCCGGAGCCTTAACTGCGGCAACATTGAGTGTTCCACGTAATTTATTTACAACAAGTGTAGCTAATGCTTCACCTTCAATATCTTCTGCTATTATCAAGAAAGGCTTTCCTGTTTGAGCAACTTCTTGAAGAATTGGGAGTAAGTCTTTCATCACACTGATCTTTTTATCAAACAGAAGAATGTAAGGATCTTCAAATTCTGCGATCATTTTATCTGTGTCAGTTGCAAAATAAGGTGAGAGGTAACCACGATCGAACTGCATACCTTCCACTTTTTCTAAATATGTTTCTATCGATTTTGCTTCCTCAACATTTATTATTCCTTCATTCCCGACAGATTCCATTGCATCTGCTATTAATTTACCGATTTCCAGATCATTATTAGCAGATATCGAAGCTATCTGAGCTATTTCATCATTGTTTTTTATTTCCTTGCTGTGTTCTTTAATTTGTTCAGTTACAACCTTAGAAGCTTTTTCGATTCCTCTTTTTAGATACATAGGATTAACGCCTGCTGTTACATGCTTTAAACCTTCTGTGATTATTGATCTTGTGAGTACAGTTGCTGTTGTTGTGCCATCACCAGCTATATCATGAGTCTTTTCAGCAACTTCTTTTACTAGTTGAGCTCCCATATTTTCATAAGGCTCTTCTAATTCAATATCTTTTGCGACAGTTACACCATCTTTTGTGATCGTAGGTGAACCAAAACTCTTATCCAATACTACGTTTCTTCCCCGGGGTCCTAATGTGACCTTAACTGCGTCTGAAAGTTTGTCTATACCTCTTTTTAGAGATGTTCTTGCATCATGACTGAATTTCATTTGTTTAGCCATAAATTCCTCCTGTTTATTTTATTTTTCCATTTTTAGCAATCACGACTTACGAGTGCTAAAGAAAATGAAGTGGAATTTTTGTCAAATAAAATTATTTATATTTCCGGATAATTAGTTCTGGAACAAAATTTATAATAAGATAAGCATCAATTTAAATATTGTAAAAGAAAATTGACAAAAAAGGAATTCCATTAAAATTAACCTTAATTGCATATTTTTCAAATATATCCAAATAACCAAAAGAGGTAGAAATGTTCTATAAAGAATTATTGGATTCCATAATTAAATCTGAAAAAAATCCTGTTAACAAGATGTACTTACATGAGATCAAATTAAAATGGGATAAGTTTTTAAAAATAACCAAAGAAAAGCAACCAGATAACGATTTGTTGGTAAAATCTTTAAACGATTTT
Organism: Cloacimonetes bacterium TCS62; assembly: GCA_001577185.1. Classification (GTDB taxonomy): domain Bacteria; phylum Cloacimonadota; class Cloacimonadia; order Cloacimonadales; family TCS61; genus TCS61. The sequence goes on from LSCM01000006.1 coordinate 15,967, forward strand.
ATTCATTCACTTAGGCAGAAGAAGTATAAATTTAATAAACGTTCTAAGAAAGGTTTTAACAAAAATTCTGCTTTATTTCAAGCTTACTATTTAAACGATCTGCTTTCCATATTTGTCAATAAGCAGAAAATTATTGAAAAAGATGGTATAACTTGGGATTTTCAACCTTTTAGTTACAATATTCGTCTTGATCCGAATAATCTAAGTTCAATGAGTAGAGGTGTGAATTATAAGCAAACTTATTCTGATAAATATTTGCAATTAATTCAAAATATCGATGCTCAATATAGAGTTAGTGGTAAAAGAAATTTTACTAAGTATAAATATAAAATACCTTTGATTGTATTCCATACTTATAAAACGCTTTTCGAAGAAGATTTTTTAAAATGTGAAAATAGTGCGACCAAAGCTAAATCAACATTTAAAAAATCAAAAACGATTATTGTAACAGAATCATTAAGGAAGGATTTTGTGCCGGATATTGAATTTTCACCGGTTGATATCATATTTATTTTGAGAAAAGATTTCTCTGAAAATAAATCTGCCAAAATATCAGCCCAAGTTGTTAAGGAATTGGAACTCAAAATATCTCATTTTCTTAAAGGTGTAGATCCAAATTCAGTAAATTTTAAAAATACAGGTGTAATATTATAATAAGTTGAAGTTATTTTCCACAAACAGAAATTTAATCCAATATTTGTGAGAAAATGATCAGTGCTAATTTGCTTTATTCAAAAAAATTATGATACATATAAGGAGTGAAGATGAAAAACAAAAATATTTCTGAAGCTATGACGATCAAGTTAGATGTTGAATTGCCAGAACATCCTAAATTTATTAAAAATATAAGAAGAGCTCCACGCAGGGAAATGAACTTGAATAATGAGGAGATCGAACTTGCTCTAAGTAATGCACTTCGATATATACCGGATAACTTGCATGAAAAACTAGCTCCTGAATTCCTAGATGAACTCCTTGAGCATGGGCATATTTATGGTTATCGTTATCGTCCAGAAGGTAGGATTTATGGACAGTCGGTTGAGAATTATGAGGGGAAATGCCTCGAAGGTAAAGCGATTCAGGTTATGATAGACAATAATCTCGATTTTGAAACAGCTTTATATCCTTACGAATTAGTAACATATGGAGAGACAGGAGCGGTATGTCAGAACTGGATGCAATATCGTTTAATCAAAAAATATTTGGAAAATCTTACCCATGAAAATACTTTGGTTTGTATGAGTGGACATCCTTTAGGATTGTTCAAATCATCCCCAAATGCACCGAGAGTTATTAATACAAACGGGTTGATGATTGGTCAGTTTGACAACCAAGAGGAATTTAATCGAGCTAACGCTCTGGGAGTTGCAAATTATGGTCAAATGACAGCTGGAGGTTGGATGTATATCGGACCGCAGGGGATTGTACATGGGACCTATAACACATTATTAATTGCAGGTAGGATGAAACTTGGAATCCCTGAGGACGGAGATCTCTCTGGCAAATTATTTGTATCTTCCGGTTTGGGAGGTATGAGTGGTGCCCAACCCAAAGCGATCGAAATTGCTAAAGGGGTTGGAATGTTTGCTGAAGTTGATAGATCTCGAATAGAAACAAGACATGATCAGGGCTGGGTAGATAGAATTGTTGATTCTCCTCAAGAAGCTTTTGAATTAGCTAAAAGATTTATTATTAAAAAGAAACCTCTTTCGATTGCATTTCATGGAAATATTGTTGATCTACTTGAATATGCAGTTTCTAAGAATATCAGCATTGATCTTCTTTCAGATCAAACATCATGTCATGCCGCTTATGAAGGCGGATACTGTCCTCAAGGGATAACTTTTGAAGAGCGGACTAAATTGTTATCTAAAGATAGAAAAAAGTTTTGTAAATTAGTAGATAAATCTTTGCGGAGACATTTTGAATTGATCGAAAAATTAACCAAAGCAGGAACTTATTTCTTTGATTACGGTAATAGCTTCATGAAAGCTGTATTTGACGCAGGAGTTATAAGGATAGCAAAGAATGGGAAGAACACTTATGATGGATTCATTTTTCCAAGTTATGTGGAAGATATTATGGGTCCTGAAATATTTGATTACGGGTATGGACCTTTCAGATGGGTATGTTTATCTGGTAAAGAAGATGACCTAATTAAGACAGATAATGCAGCTGCAAAGATCATCAAAAATTTGAGACCAAAATTGCGATATCAGGATAGGGATAATTATATATGGGTAAAAGATGCGATGAAAAATAAACTAGTCGTTGGAACACAAGCAAGAATTTTGTATCAAGATGCACCAGGTAGGTTAGCAATTGCATTGAAATTTAATAAGATGGTGAAAAATGGTGAAATTGGACCAATAATGTTAGGTAGAGATCATCATGATACAGGAGGTACAGACAGTCCATACCGTGAAACTTCAAATATAAAAGATGGTTCGAATATTATGGCTGAAATGAGTACTGAATGCTTTGCTGGTAATGCAGCGAGAGGTATGAGCATGGTTACACTTCATAATGGTGGTGGAGTGGGAATAGGTAAGGTGTCCAATAGTGGATTTGGTATGGTTTTAGATGGCTCTGAAAGAGTAGATGAGATCTTAAAACTTGCTTTCCCCTGGGACGTTATGTGCGGAGTTGCAAGAAGAGCTTGGGCAAAAAATGAGAATTCGATCAAAACAGTAATTAAACATAATGAAAAATTTAGAAATACAGACCATATTACTCTACCATTTAAGGTGAATAAGGATAAAATCAAGAATCTGATCAATAAAAAATTAAATTAATTTATCAGCAAAATCTTAAAGTATTCTTAGGAACATCTTAGGAATACTTTTTTTGTAAATTATTGTAATTTAAATAGATACTGATTGACATATAACCCTCTATTTCTTTTTTGACAAAAAATTTGTATAGGAGATGAAACAACATGGAGAACAAAGTATTAGCAACAGTTGAAAGTGTGAAAATAACTGAACTGGATGTTGAAAATTTTATTAAGAGATTAAATCCACAACAAGCTAGTCAATATCAAACTGAAGAAGGTAAGAAACAAATTTTACAAGAACTGATAAATCAGAATCTTTTTTTAGTTGATGCAAAAAAAACAGATCTGGAAAATACTAGCGCATTCAATAATGAAATGAATAAGATGAAAGATATGGTTCTGACACAATTAAATATCAATAATTTAATGCAGTCGGTGGAAGTTCAAGATTCTGAAGTAAAAGATTATTTTAATCAGAACAGAAAAAAATATTCTACACCAGAGAAAGCGGATACCAGCCATATTTTAGTAGATACTAAGGAAGAATGTGAAGAGATTCAACAAAAGCTAAAAGCTGATGAAATATCATTTGAAGATGCTGCCAAAAATTATTCAAAATGTCCATCAAAATCAAAAGGTGGTAATTTAGGTTTATTCCAAAGAGGTAAGATGGTTCCTGAGTATGAAGCGATAGCATTTGATATGGACACTGATGAAATTTCTGAGCCAGTTAAGACACAATTTGGATATCATCTTATTAAGTTAAATGAGAAACAAGCAGCTTCTGAAGCAGAATTTAAAGAAGTAAAAACAAAAGCTAAAAAGGATTTTATCAGTACAAAACAACGAGAAAAATATACAGCCAAAGTAAACGAAATGCGGAAACAGTTCAATATTGAAATGGCTTAATTAATATTTAATAAAGATGGGTCTTAAGATCCATCTTTTTTTTTAAACTATTTTATTCAAAACAATCTCTCATAAATCAGGCTATAAACATTATTTTGATGTGTTTCAAATAATTAAAGATGTTTTTATTGACAACATTCAGGTGAAAATTATTTACGTATCTAAGTATTGAAGTAAAAAAAGTTTATGATTAATTTCCAACATTTCTTGGTGAGTTGTCATGACGGAATTTACACTAATGCGACTGGGTTAAACCCAAGAAAATTATTAGGAGTTTAAGTATGAAAAAAGGTACAGTCAAATGGTTTGACAACAAAAAAGGTTATGGATTTATATCCGCTGATGATGGCAATGATTATTTTGTACATCACACAAATATTAATGCTGAAGGTTTCAAAACACTTCAAGAAGGTAGCGAAGTTGAATTCGAAATTGAAGAAGGTGAAAAAGGACTTAGAGCAATTAACGTAACAAAAATATAAAAGAAGCAATTCTTTTTAATTGAAAAGCCCGATCTTGGATCGGGTTTTTTTTTATTTTAGTCCAGAATTATAGTTAAAACTTGTACTGGGTTGTTCAACCTTCGATGAATGAAATTTTTTTACAAGACGATTAAATGTGTTTTGTTTTGGTTTATCATAGGAAAGATCAATGAAGAATCTACGAAATCCTATTTTATAAAGTTCATCTTTATATTGTAGAGCCGAAACTGGAATTTTAGGTACAATAATTGTCATTCCATTGCGAATAGTTTGATTAAATTCTGTATCACGATCTTTAAAACTCACAAACTTCTTTGATGAAGAATTTTCACCAGGAATTTCTACCGGCATTCTTGAGTAAAAAAGCTCTGGATAAAAGTATATAGGAACAATCCCTTTTCTATCCTTTCCTGTCTTTAAATTATCGATATCATTTTCAAAAGGATAAATATAACCATAGATATTTCGCTCTCTAAGGAATTGTACTGCTGCATCATTTAGTGTATAGATATTCTCACTGGCAAAGATGCGTATATTGGATTTTTTGGGCAAGATAGGCAAATGTGAAATGTGGCTGATCATGAAATTCCGAATACCGTCCTTGTAAAATACATCACAAAGAGTTCGATAAAAACTCATCTCTTTTTCAGAAATAAATTTCGGAAGTTGTAAAATAATTTTATGCACTTGCTTCTGCAAAAAAGGTTTATCTATATTGAATTTAATCCAATCAGTTTTAAGTAAATTAACAATTAAATAATCAAAACTTTCAAAATATACTTTTCTCAACCATCTTAATGAATCGATACGAATAAAAAGCTTAATATTTTTGAAACGTTTACCAGTACCAGTTTTTTGCAAGATGTTTGTTTTTTTCTTTTTTGGCATATGAAGTTTTAAATGTTTTCCCATGTTAGTAAATTTATTACTAAATTTCTTATCAGCCAAACCTATCTGAAATACCTTATCCCCTTTTTTAAATTTCTTTGAATGAGTATATATTATCAGCTCTACTTTTGTACTTGCGCTAGAAATATCGGATCCGTTTTGCATCATTTTTTTAACTTTGAATGAAATCGAATTTTTTCCATCCTTGGGTTGCACACGTAGGCGATCTTTTAAATTTATCGGATGCTGTGGATGCAAAGTAAAACTTTGGTCATTCGAACTTAAAATTTCCCCCAGTAATATACCAGTAAAAGAATTTTCAGTTATAACATTTTCTAATTTCTTACTATAAAAGTACTTTGTTTTTTCTCGACCAAGATCATACTTTAGTATCTTTTTTGCTTTTGGAATATTTGCGAGATTATCAATAGCCATCCGGTATGCTTTTGCAACTCTATAAACATAACCTGGTGCTTTCATCCTGCCTTCGATTTTTAAAGATGAAATATCTAGTTTCATGATCTCAGGTAAAAGTTCTATAAGTTCTATATCTTTTAAGGAGAAGAAATAATCCGAATGCTCTTTCGTTGAATACAATCGACGGCAAGGTTGAGTACACTTACCTCTATTAGCACTCATTCCTCCAAGATAACTACTGAACAGGCACATTCCTGAGAAAGAATAACATAGCGCACCATGTACAAAAATTTCAAGCTCAATATTAGATCTTCTTTTGATCTCAGTAAGTTCTCGTAAAGTTAACTCCCTAGCCAATATGATTCGTTTCAAATTCATCTCATCTGCAATCTTTGTTCCAGCAGAATTATGAAATCCCATTTGTGTGCTTGCATGTATTTGTAGCTGTGGAAAGTACTTACTCACAAAATGATATACCCCCAGATCCTGGATAATAATAGCTGAACTAGAAGTCTGGGAAATAAGATATAATGTATCTAGAAGTTCAGATAATTCATTATTCTTGATTAGAGTGTTTAAAGTAATATATACTTTTTTATTTCTCTTTTCAGTTTCTTTTAAGAGAGCTTGAAGCTGGTTAATGGCGAAATTTTGTGCTTTGTAACGTGCATTGAATTTTCGCAAACCCAGATAAACAGCATCAGCACCTCCTTCTAAAGCTGCGAAGAAACTTTCTGTGTTCCCGGCAGGAAGAAGTAATTCTGGTTTTTTCATGTTTTTTCAATAAGGACTAATGAAGTAGCACTGATACCTTTTCCAGCTAATCCTAAATTCTCTTCGGTGGTTGCTTTTATCGAGATCCTGCTTATATCTGTTTGTAGATCGGACGATAGATTTTTTCTGATTGTTTTAATATAATTTTGCAGATTAGGTTTTTCAGCACAAATAGTAACATCAACATTTCCGATCTCGTAGTTTTCTTTCTTTAAGATTTCAAAAGTTTTTCGTAATAAAATTCTACTATCAATGTCTTTAAATTTATTATCAGTATCAGGGAATAACTTACCAATATCACCTTTAGCAAGAGCACCTAAAATAGCGTCAATAATTGAATGAATAAGAACGTCCGCATCTGAATGACCTAGTAATCCTTGTTTAAATGGGATGTTTACTCCACCAATAATGAGTTCTCTACCCTCAACTAATCTATGAACATCATATCCATATCCTATTCTCATAATTACCTTTTTTAATCTACTGTTATCGATTTAGAGACATTTTTTGGAACATCAGGATGTACACCGTGATTCTCAACATTTAACCTATCCAAATATTCCATCTTTTTTATACTCATTTTTAGAGCTAATAGTTGCAAGACAATAGTAGAAGAGAAAGCTGTCATTAAGGAATCACCGGTCTTTGGAAGTGGAATATATCCCCAACCATAATAGTCTTTATCATGTGGATTTATCTTAGCATTTTCCAATAATTTGTCATTTTCTTCTGCAATTACAAATGAATCAGCACCTCTTATTTTATGTGTGTTTATCTGCGAGATAGTTAGATTCACATCTCTTTTTTCTGGTCCAGTAATATAAATTATTGGATAGTTACGATGAGCGTTTTCGAAGAATTCGAATTCTTCCAAAGTTTCTCTAAAGATCTCGTTTGCTTTTTCAGATAAGTTGAAAGGATAAGAACGTTTGAAAAGAAGATTTGACATTGCAACTAACATTTTGTTAAATTCTTCTTTAGGTAGGTCTTCTTCAGCTATTTTAATATGCAATCTTTCTAAGACCTTGTTATAATCCTTTAGCATGGCTTTTACATTTTTTATTCCGAACACAGTATTTTTACCTAATATAGTATTTGGACCGTGTTTAAATTCTGAAGCTTCACCACCTTCAGTGTGATTTAAAACAGTCTCACGTATCTTCAAAGCACCTTCTTTAGCAACACCTGTGATCTTAGTAGCTGCAATGTGTATGGAAGGTTCTAAATATATTTTGTTTGCAACAAAGTCTATTTGTTCCTGAGTTGTTTCTATAGTTTCTTTTATAAGTCCTGGGATCAAATCGATCGAATTTTTCCGCTCCATAAATTTAGCTTTTTCTCTCTTATCTCCCGAATTTTCTAATTTCATTTCTGCAACTTTAATTGCTAAATAATAGAACAAAGTTAATTGATTAATAAAACTTTTTGTTGCTGGCACTGCAATCTCAGGTCCACAATTAATTGGTATAGATACATCACATTTCTCTTGTCCTAATGTAGAATTCATATTATTGGCTAATACAACTTTTTTTATATTTAATCCAGAGAGTTCTACATCGGTAAAAATATCTATCAGGTCTTTAGTTTCTCCACTTTGCGAAACGCCTATGATTACATCGTTATCTTTAAGACTTTGAGAATACTGCCCCCTAAAATCACCTGGTAATATTGTAATAAGTTCGGTTTTTGCAATTTCATTAAAAAATAATGATGCTACCTTTGTCGCGTGAAATGAGGTTCCACAGGCGATAGTATAAATATTTCTACTTCGTTTATCTGTATTATCAATGATCTCTAAAAAGTGTTCAACATTTTTGTTAAAATTATTTATATCATGCTTTTCGGAGATTGCATCTAGAGCTTTTGCAATGAGAAGCTTTTTCTTGTCGAAATGTGCATTCAAAAGTTCAATAAAAGTATTCATTTCTGAAGAGAAAAAATATTTTTTTTCAAAATCTTCTTTCACTAACTCCTCGAATATAATAGTGTACTTTTGCTTTACTTTTTTATAAAATTTTGTGGCAATAGGAGAATCTTTAAAATCATTAAAGATTTTCAATTGTTTAGTAAAATCATTAGTTTCTAATATCTTTTCATTCAAGGTTTTCATTTCTAACAAAATATTTTCTTTTGTTAGGAGATTGATCATTCGTTTCCCAGTATTCGAACCACTTTGGAAAATTTTTGTAAGTTTCCCTGATGATTCAATTTCGGCGTTTATTTCTTGCTCCATAAAATATTTATTTGGTGGTAGTAATTCTGTGTCTTCAGCACGAAGTTTAGATCGAATAGCTTTTTTCTCTATTTTATCTCCACTGGGGATAGTAAGTGTTTTATCATTAGGTCGCTTAACTTTAAGTTGTTGAAATGCAAAGACATTATATTTATTTTTTTTAAATTCAATAAATTCACCCTTGCGGAGATTAACAATATTTTTTGTAAATCTGAGAACTGCTGTTAGATCGGAAGAAGCTAAACCAAATTTATTATTATCTTGTTCTCCAATTCCAAAGTATAAACTGCTACCTGCTTTAATTGCATAGGAAAATTCGGTTACAGGATCCACAATAACAGCTGCATAGGAACCAATCAACTTTTGAGAAGCATCTATAATTGCTTTATGCATGCATTGTTTTCTAACTTTTTGTAGCTTTTGATCTTCCTTTTTTTCTCTACTGAGGAAATTATCAAAACAGTGTTCTATCGTATGAACTAACATCTCTCCATCGTTGTCGGAAACTACATTATGTCCTTCCGAGAGTAAGAATTTTTTTAATTCTCTGGTATTTGTAATGTTACCATTATGAGCGCCATAAAGAAATCTTTTACATCGAACAATATGCGGTTGAGCATTTTTCTTTGTTACTGTACCGAATGTAGCCCATCTAACTTGACCACAAAACAATCTACCATCTTCATTCTCAATTCCTAAGGTCTTTACTAATGTACTAGGTGCACCCACATCTTTATGTAGTTTTACTTTCTCTTTATCTTTTTGAAAAATAGCTCCAGTAGAATCATAACCACGATATTCTAGAGCTTTCAATAAAGTAGAAGCATATTTTCCCAAATGAATTGATTTTTTTGCCAAACTCATACCTAACACACCACAACCAAAACCTATCAACGGAATGGGTATATTTATCTTTATATTGTTTATCCAGTTTAAATTCATTTATTTCTCCTGAAATTTATCTTTAATAATTAATTTAGCAATTTTCAGATCTGAACGATCTGTAATCTTAAAATTGATCGGATCACATTCCAAAGTTGAAACAGGAAACTTAAAATATTCCAAAATTGATGCATCATCAGTAAAATGTATATCTTTATTCAGTATCTTTTTAGTTAAATTGAAAATTGTATTGTATTCAAATATTTGAGGTGTGAGCGCATTATAAAGATTTTCCCTGGGGACTGTTTTCGTTATCTTTTTCTTTGCGATTTCTTTAATTGTATTTTTTATGTGAGAAACAGGAATTACAGCTTTTTCTTTTACTGCTTTTCTCAATAATCTTTTAATATCCTTTTCCGCGATAAAAGGGCGAACACCGTCATGGATCAAAACATAGTCTGTATTTTGCGGACAAGAGATCAATCCATTATAAACTGAACTTTTTCGGCTTTTCCCGCCTTTCACAATCTTGATATTAGAATTTGTAAACTCTTTCTTAATTGCAATTCTATATTGTGCAATTGCATCTGGAGGTAGTGTAATAATTAGCCTATCTATGTGTGGAATGTTAACAAATTTATCAATGGTCCAGAATAGAATTGGTCGATCCATTATCTCCATGAACTGTTTCTTTCTATCGCTTTTAAGCCTACTACCGCATCCTCCAGCAGTGATAATTGCAATATTCTTCATATTTTCTCCGAAATCAAAAGAAAAAGTTCAAATTTGTTGGTCAAGTAAAAGTATTATGTAAAGAAGAGCTTTTACAAACTAAATCATCTTAATTAGATCCTTTTTTAGCATTAAGATAAATGGAATTGATGCGATAGATATCAAAGCACAGAATCGGTATGTAACTAGCAGACCGAAATGATCACCTAAAAATCCTATTAATAAAACCATTAATGAACTGACTCCAAAACTAATTGTCATATAAATTCCATTGATAAAAGCTGGATGCTCGGAATCTGTATCTTGTACTAATGCTAATAAAACAGGTCCTGAAGCAAAAAGGAAAAATCCCATTATAATAAGAAGCGGGAACATAAAGCTTCCATTTAATGAAGTAAATAACCACATCAAAATAGGATTTGCCAGCGAAGCGATAAGCAAAGTATTTTTTCGTCCAATTTTATCCGAAATTGGTCCGGCGAAAAATGTACCGATCGCTCCAGAAAATTGAAGTACTGCAAGTGATATTCCCGCCAACCACAAACTATTGCCTTGTTGAGTTAAGAATGTTGGAAGGTAGAGCGTGAGTGATAATTTCATTAGTGCTCGGAAAATGGTTATTCCAAATACAATTAAGAAAAAAGGTATAAGTTTTTTAAATGTTTCTCTGGCTCCGGTTTCTTTTTTCTTCTTCTGGAAATCCTTATTGATGCTGATATTCCTAAGTTTTATATAAAGAATAATTGAAGCTGCAATTCCCAACGGCATCACACGCCAAGAACCTTCCAAACCCCACCAGGAAATAGCAGCAGTGATCATAAGCGGTCCCAGCGTTCTTGCCAGCTCCCCGCCCAGCATATAAAAGCTCATTCCTTTTCCCGTTTGCTTTGCTGAAATATGCTTGATCATAGCTGGGGCAGGTACATGAAAAAGAGTATTACTGATCCCGGCGATCAATAAGAGGATTAGAAGAACAGTATAACTGGGAGCTAAACCAAGTAAGCTCATAGCTATTCCTGTAATTGCAGGTGCAAATATAATGAAATAACGCACACATATCCGATCTGCCATCAATCCGATCAATGGGTTAAAAAGGGAAGGTAATTTTCGAACAACATCCAAAAAGCCAGCCATTGAAAGAGATATACCTAACTTTGAAATTAACAGAGGTAAAACCGGTGCTAGGAATGCAGAATAGATATCATGGGATAAGTGTGCAAATGATACTGTTAATACACTGCTTAACTGGAATTTTTTCTTATCTTCCATAAAGCTTATTCTTATTTAATCTGTTACTAATGTGTCTTTATCTGGTTTAAATCTGTTAACAAATTCTACTTCATCATCAAATTCCACAAAATCTTTTTGATGTTTCGGTTCAATATAATTGCCATCTTTTTTATGCTTGATCGCGCACCAATACTTTTCGGTTTCTGCTGTGATTTTCACAGCGTAAGCTAGAACGCCATTTGCATAACCACAATAGGCACATCTAAGCTTATCAGGAAATGTTAAATAATCCAGCTTATGCCTATCAATTTTAATATAATTTGCTCTTTCCACAAGAGGCAATTTGAAAATTCGAAAACAAATTTGATGATAAATTTCCAACGTAAGATCAAGAATCACAAAAATGAGAAGCATTCCCCAGATAAATGGAATTGAGAGAATACTCGAGAGCTCTCTTTCCGGATATTTTTTAAATTCCATAATACTCTCCTAACTAATCGATTTTTATTTAAAATCCTATTAACAAACCAAGTACACCAACCAACAACCCAAATACAATATTCACACCCTTCACAGATAAAAATCCCCGTTTAGATTCTGCTAGCAAAGGAATCATTCCATGTCCGTCCTGTACTATCGAGCTTGCCAGTAAAATACTGAACGGAATCGATCCAGTGGCAAACAAAGTAACGAAAACAAGGTGCGGCCCCGATTCAGGAATTATCCCAACCAAAACGGCGACTGCCAGAACGATATACAAATTTCCAGCTATCCAATTTTCCACATCTATAAAATGTAATAGAGTATGAACAACCAGCAGAGTTCCGAAAGTCCATAAAAATATTCTATGAATGTGGATTTTCACAATATGATCCCAAAGGTGTTCTTCAAGAAAATGCTCTGGAACGGTTATCACGATCATTGTTGCTAGAAAAGATGTAAGCAAAATAGTTATTCTAACCCAGTTCCACTTCTGCGGTCCAATCTCACCAGTGATCGTTCCCAGAAAAAGTAAACCAATAATAACCAATATCAGAATGCGAGGTGCAGAAGGTTTTCCAAAATTTGAGAAAAAATTACCGGGAGGAACGCAATCACATTTTTCCTCTTGGTGCAGCGGCAATTCATTATGTGAAAATCGTTTTGCAAAATGTTTTTGAGGAACAAATTTATCTGTTAAGAAACCTGCAACTATTCCAATTAAAAATATAATTCCGGTAAGAAGAATTGCTTTTTGGGGAAACATTGCTAGCATCACAAATGCCTCATCTCCACTCGTAGCTATCATTGTAGTTACAACAGCACCAAAAGAAATTATCCTGTGTGAAAACAAAGTAACGGCAGTAAAAGCACCCAGACAACCCGGGATCGCTCCCAGAACGCCTGCCAGCAGATATTGTTTCCATTTGCTCTCAGATAAATTATGCTGCCATAATCCTTTGGTCTGCACGTTGATGTACTCAACGATCAACATCATCACAAACACAAAGCCTGTGATCATTAAAGAGTGTTTTAAAACTTCAATTATCATTTTCATATTTTCCTCAATTTTATCTAAATACAATTTTTCTGTAACTAATTAAATAGTCAATTTATATGGAATTATGACTACTTCGCTATTCACTTGTTTAATATTGATATTAACTCGACCGCTTGTTCTGATCAAGATTTTTAGTCGTTTTATGGCAATCCATTTTGGTTATAAATAAGAAACTAGAAGCTATGATCAAAGATACGATT
>LSCM01000060.1 GCA_001577185.1 Cloacimonetes bacterium TCS62
GCAATTTATACAAACTTTTTAATCTTTATCGCTTTTGCAAGTTTGATATATTTACTTGGCATACAACAAGCTTTGTTTTCATATTTTCATGAAGAATCTACAAATGAATATAAACATAATTTAATATCTTCCATCTTTGTTGTTGTAATAATTTTAGGTATAGTCCTATCAATATTAATTTTGTTTAATAGAGATTTGATTTCTCAGCTCATAGTAAGGGATAAAGCATACGGCTATCTAATTCCATTTATCGTGATTATAATATTTTCTGGAAGCATTTATGGGATTACATTAAGTATTTTGAATATGATGGAACGCTCGGTTAATTATGCAATTTTAGGGGGAGTGAAAAACTCGGTATTGCTCATACTGTTTCTGTATGGTTCAATTACAAGTCAATTCAATGTGTACACAGTCTTTCTTTTTATGACGATATCATCAATAATCTCCGGATTTATAGCATTGATAAACATTGGAAAAATTCTTAGAAATTTTGATGATGGCAGTTTTCGACCCAAAATATTTTCATTCGAGCTCATAAAGCCTGTCATCAGATTTGGAATCATTATGATTCCAGGTACATTTGCCATGCTAATCTTGCGAGTAATAGATAGATATATGCTTACATACTTATCTGTAGGCGGTTTACATGATGTAGGAATTTATACCATAGGTTACAGAATTGGAATGATCTTGCAATTTTTAGCTTCGATCGTTAGTTTAGTTTTCTTCCCTTATGCTATGAGAATAGCCGATAAACCAGGAGCAAAGATTGTTTACAGGAAGATATATAATTATTTTGTCTGGTTAGGAAGTGGATTGGGAATATTATTGATAATATTTTCCAATGAAATATTTGCTCTTTTGATAGATTCAAAGTACAATGCCGCGATCAATATCGTTTTTGTTGGAGTGATCTCAGTGTTTTTATTGGGTGTATTCAACATTCTTAATATTGGTTTCTATGTAAAAAAAAGTGCAAAAAATATATCAATTACAGTTACACTCGGGGCAATTTTGAATCTAGTCTTAAATTATTTTCTCATCCCGCGTTATGGAATATTTGGAGCTGGGATAGCCTCGATAGTTGCTTATTTATTTATTGTTATTTATAATTTTATCAATGTCGAAATAAAAACTAAAATCGGGTTCAATTGGAAATTTATTGCTACTTCGATTATACTCCTATTAATAACTTCCTTGCTTAATATTTTTATTCCTAGGTGTTTAACAGCAACTTTCTTAAAGCTAATAATTCTTTCTGTTGTCTTAATGATCTTATTTATGACTTTAAAAAGAAATGGTAAACTCAATGAGTTATTTCAGATATCTAAAACAGGAATGGGAGATGAGGTATAAATTACAAAATACGACAACTGAGATATTAATATCTGAGAAGTTACCAACTCTTGCAAATAAGAAGATGGTGCTGATCGTTGATGAACATATTGAGGAGCTTTACAAAGATGTAATAAATGGAATTACCGAAGATTCTCCTCAGTATATTTTTACAGCAAAAGAGAAATTCAAGACTATTGATGAAATAATCAAAATATATTCATTTTTCATTAAGAACAATGTAAATAGAGAAACCGTGGTAGTTGGCATTGGTGGCGGTATTACTACTGATATAGCTTCTTTTGCTGCTTCTACTTTCAAACGTGGCTGTAAGTTACAACTTATTCCAACAACTTTTTTAGGGATGATCGATGCATCGATCGGAGGGAAAACTGCCATAAATTTTGAGGGTGTTAAAAATGCGATAGGCACTTTTTATCCTGCTGAAAAAGTATTTGTTTATCCACCATTTTTAAAAACTTTGGCAGAAGATGATCTTAGAAGTGGATGGACCGAATGTTTGAAAGCTTCATTAATAAAAGATAATGGACTCTATGAGTTGTTGTTAGAAAGTAAAAAAATTATCACCAAAGAGATAATACAGAAGGCGATAGCTATAAAAATAGGATTATGTAAGAAAGATCTTTATGACTCTGGTGAACGGAGGAAATTAAATCTGGGACATACATTCGCACATGTTTTAGAATCAGTATCAAATTATCAGGTCAATCATGGTGATGCAGTTGCAATAGGTATCCGAAAAGCTGCTGAATGTAGTCGCTCTAAACGAATGCTCAATGAAATAGATTTCTTAAAAATAATAAAATTATTAGATCGATATGATCTACCGAAAAATATTCCGGATGAGTTAAAAAAGAGAGTAAACGAAATTGGAAATGAGGTGATAATACAAGATAAGAAAGCGGGAGAAAAGGTTAGAATTGTGCTATTTAACGGATTTCAAGATATTGTTTTGCATAAGGTCGATGCTACAAATGAAATTATTGATCTCTTGGTATCCTAATAGATCAACTCCACTATTTTTTCTAACCACTTAGCGTCTATATCATCAAATATGTCCAATTCTTTACTATCTACATCTAAGACTGCCATTACATTTTTACCTTTGAATACAGGAACTACGATTTCCGATCGGGAACGACTGTCACAGGCGATGTGTCCGGGGAATTTATGAACATCCGGTACGATAACAGTTTCTTGTGTATTTTTAGCCTTCCAGCAAACTCCTTTGCTTTCCAAGACCAAACATGCTAAACTACCTTGATAACAACCAATAGTTAGTTTTGCATCATTAAGATGATAGAAACCTGTCCAAAAATAATAATCGAATTTATGATGTAAAATTGCAATGATCGTACTCATTTTAGAAATTGGATCAGAAGTTTGTAATATCAAATCTTGGATTTGTTGATAAACTCTTAAATAACGAGCTGCTTTTTTCTTTCTATCCATAAAATCCTCTACTTTCTTTTCCGATAAATAGGTGCTAATGTTAGGGTCATTGTATCGGGTGTGATCTTGCGCAAAAACTTTGCTGTAAGCAATTTTCGTGTTTGAGACACATTACATCTCATTCGGATTACAGCATCTTCATCAAATTTTGAAAGTTCAATTTCTAACCAGTTACGAATAGTATCCTTATCTTCTGTTAACAGTGTTACATCTAACTTTGCCATTTGCCTTGTAGGTAGTTTTATGAATTCTATTTTAGATAAATTCCATTCCTCCTCAGCATTTTTATCAAATTCTAAGATGTAAAATCCTTTTTCTTCATTAATTTCTGCAACTGATGTTCTCTCTATTGAGCCTGGATAAATAATTGGTACTTCGTCATTTTTCATTCTCATCGGAATTATTTGAGCTCGATGAATATGACCTGATAGGATCGCATCGTAACCTTGGGGTAGTAATTTTTGGGGAATAACGTCTTTACCATAGCGAAATGTGAAATTTTCAACTTTTGATTCTTCAATTGATTGATGTAATAAAAGCATTTTGATATCTGAAAATGGATTCCCTTCCACAGCTTGATTTAACAAGTTTTCAAAATTATCACGGATGTTCTCTCTAACATTTGGAAATCCGCTAATAGCAATAGATGTATGGTTGTTCTTAAAAAAATATGTTTTAGGCTCATCTAAAATGTAAATATTCTTATGACTCGTTAGGAACGAACTTGGTAATATAGATCTTTCATGATTTCCTGGTACTATGATAGTAGGAATATTGTTCTCTGCAAATTTATACAACATTGTATAAGCTTTATCGACAATAGGGGAGGGCACTTTACTACGGAAGAAGAAATCTCCACCATGGAGCACGTAATCTACATTATTGTTCACAGCATAATCTAAGACATGCTGAAAATTGTTGAAAAAATCATTTCCACGTCTTCTTCTACTTACTTTTGGATTTATAGGATAATCAAAACCAAGATGAGTATCTGCAAGAAAGAGGAATTTGATCATATTAGCACATTAAAAATGCAATAATGACACCAAGAATTGCACCGGCAAAAACTTCTAATGGTGTATGTCCAACAAGCTCCCGTAAATTTTGTTCAATTATCACATGTCCTTCTTTTTTCTTAATGTTGTTAACAATTTTATTTAGAACCTCTGCTTGTTTCCCCGCAGCTCTTCTAACACCAGCCGCATCATACATTACAACAACGGTAAAAACAAGTGCAAAAGCAAACATCGATGAATTAATACCTTCCAATATTGCTATAGAAGTAGCTAGAGCTGTAACAGAAGAAGTATGTGAACTTGGCATGTTACCAGGATTCAAAAAATATCTGAAATTCAAAGTCTTTTCAGTAAAGAAACTGATCACCACTTTTAAAGCTTGAGCAACAAATAGCGCTACGAATACAACATCTAAAATCTTATTTCCAAGTATAATACCTTCACCCATAATTTCTCCACTGCTGAAAAACTTGAAGTATTAAAAAATGTCAACTTCTATATATATTAATTTGAAACTAAAATTATCGAAATATCATCATAAGACTTATTTTGTATTGCTTTCTTATATAGTTTATCAATTTTTTCTTCCAATCCTACATTACAACATAATATATTTTTGATCTCAATATCTTTTACAAAATCTGTAAGACCATCTGTGCATAACAAAAATGTAAATTCTTTCGGTAAAGTGATAATATTGCTGTTAATTTTGGGTTCACTTGAAAAGCCTAGTGCTTGATTAATTAAGTTTTTTCTGGGATCGTTTATTATGTCTTCTTTAGAAATTAAACCTTGCTTGAATTCTTGCCAAACCGGTGAGTGATCATCAGTGATCTGTTTCAGTTCCTTGCTGGAAAATAGATAAATTCTACTATCTCCGCAATTATAGCTATAAGCTTTATCATTTTTTAATAACAAGGTAACGATCGTAGAGGACATATTAGGTTTATTTAATTCTTTGGCTTTTTTTTGAATTAACTTATTTATCTCTGAAATTTCTTTTTTGAGCCAAGCATCAACATCTTGTATTTTGAGATATTTATAATAGTCATCATGAATTTTTGTGCAACAAAGTTTACTTGCAATTTCACCACCTGGGTAACCACCTACGCCATCACAGACACAGAATAAGTATCCCTTCGCTTGTGTATTATCTTCTTCTAGCGGTAATGATCTATAATCATCATTTTTGGAGTGAGAAGCTCCTTGTTTTGTAAATTCAGCATAATGCATCTATCACCCAGATTGTAGAAATCCCACCAAGATCATCGCTATAATTAATCCTAGGAATAACAAAGTAATGATCAGGCCAGTAAGCGGCATTTCAAGCAAAGTGCTACAGTGTCTGCATCTTTTTGCCTTCGAACTGACCATTTTACCGCAATTTCTACATTTGATACTTTTTTTCATAAATTCACTTAACTATCGTTTTGATGAATTTAGAGTTTAATAAACGAGCAACAGCCATGTAGGTAGGTTCGAAGCGAATAGTTTTACCCACAGCATACTTTACTCGTTTGGATTTAGAAAGATTCTCTCCTACATCATACACTGTCATATCGGAAGTAGTTCCAGCAAATTTAACTTCTTCATCTTTTGGAATAATTTGCTCTACATCAACATCTAAAATGCCAAAGTCCATAATAGCTCGGTAATGTTTGTTTTTAAGATTTTCCCTTGCATCTGCTATATGTCCAACATTAGATTCAGATATTTTTCCATCTGGAGAAGCTTCTTTCTCAGCCATCTCGATAATATTAGCATCATATTCAAACGCTTTTGTAGAAAGATCTCTGAATTTTTTATTATTGAAAGGTGACTTACCAAGAAATGTAGCTTCACCAACTCTAAAGTGATTTACCGATTTTGGGATTTTATGTTTACCGATCAAGGGGAGAGTTATTGAACTACCTCCAGAAATCAAGATGAGTTTACGATCAAATTTAGCTTCTATAAGTTGTTTATAAAGACAAAGTTGAATTAGTTTATCATAAGTAGGTTCTACACCATACATACAACCTAAGTTAGTTCCTATGCCCTCGATCACAATGTTATCTAAATCAAATGCTTTCTGATAAAATTCCAAAACATCTTCACGTATAACTCCTTCACGTAATTCTCCCATCTCGATCATTATAATGATGCGATGCTTTTTATTTTGTTTTTTTGCTTCCTTATCCAAAGCAATGATAGTATCTAATGAACTGTTTAAAGAAATATCAGCATACTTAACAACTGATTTAGCAAATTGGATCGCGGGTGGTTTAATATACATTGTAACTATAGAAGATTTGATCTCTTTTATGATCTTCAAACTTGAAAGTCTGGAATCTCCAACAGAATGTACTCTTTTGATCTCAGGATTATTCAATATCTTCCTCAGTATTTTCTTGTGACCAGAAACTACCTTAGAAATAAGCGTCCATTCTATATCGTTCTTTTCAAAGTAATCATTCAGTTTCCTAATATTTTTATTGATCTTTTTCGTATTAACAATTATTTCTGCCATCTATTTTTCCTTTGTATATCTCATTTCAGCATATTTAGATTTAAATCCTATTCTTTCATACAATTTTTTAGCTGGATTATCATATTCAACATGTAGTTTAACCTTTCCATTAGCTTCTGCAAGTGATTTTTTTATTATCTTACTACCTAAACCCTTTCCTCTTTGATCTGCCCTTACAGCAACATATACTAAGACATTTGCAGGAATATAATCTGACATGCCAGTTTTATTCATGACAAGAGCTCCGACAATTTCGTTATCTTTTTTTGCTATTGTTAAAAAGCCTCCTCTACCTGCTTTATTTGAAATTGCATAATTTATCGCTTTTCTGATAGCTTGTTTGCTATCACCAAATCTATCGAGATGTTTATATAAAAAATCTACTATTTCTCCTATTGAGCTAACATCATGAAGCTCTTTTTCGTTATGAATAATTACATAATTCATTGATATTTATACTCCTTACAATTTATATTTAGACAGTTTAATATGTGGATACTAATAGTCAAGACCCCATTTGTAATTTCTAGGGCGGCAATTGCATAAATATTTTCTTCTTGACGACTGAAAAAAATGCGAGTAAACTGCAAGCCATTATGAAAAGGGATAGAAAATGAACCAATGTCGATGTAAAAGGGGGAATAAAAACCTTAGAATAACCCCGATTTTGGAGTTAGCCGCCAAAAAATTGATAACTATAGGTTAGTTATG
>LSCM01000061.1 GCA_001577185.1 Cloacimonetes bacterium TCS62
TCTATGGCTAATCAGTCCTTTGTATTGCGTTAAAGCGAATACTACAATTGATAGTTTGGAACAAGTCCTAAAACAAACAAGCGGTCAAAAGAGAATGAATATTTTAAATGACCTCTCTTGGGAATATCTATTAGTAAATCCTGAAATGGGATTAGAATGTGGATTTAAAGCCTTGAAATTATCTGAACAAGAAGACAATCATGAACAAAAACATGAAGCACTTTATATCATAGGCCGTAACTACATAAAACTAAATGATTATGTTTCAGCGATGAAGTATCTGAAAAGATCATTAGAGATAGCCAAAAAGAATGATGTTACCGAACAGTTAGGAAGATCATTTGGCGCTATTGGATTAGTTTATTTAAAAACTGGAGATTTTGGCTTGGGGTTGGATGCTTATTTACAATATTTAAAGATAATGTTAAAGTTAGACAATACAGAGGAGGTTGCATTTGCTTATAACAATATTGCCACCACTTATTTTAGATTAGGTGATTTTGAAAATTCATTACACTATATGTTAAAATCATTAGAGATTAAGGAAAAATTAGGTGATAAAGAAAATATTGCCTCAGTAATGAATAATCTAGGGAACTTATATGTTAGGTTAAAAAATGTTGATAAAGCATTAGAATACTTTAAGCGTTCTTTGAAAATTGCAAAAGAAATTGAAAATAAAAGTGATATAGCTAGGGTCTTAACCAATATGGGTAATGCTTATCTCCAGGAGAAGAATTATGATAGATCATTATATTATTACAAACGAGCATACAGTATAAAGAAGGATCTAAATGAGTCTAGTATTGGGATTGTGTTAAATAATATAGGTGGTGTTTATAACGGATTAGGTAATAATGAAAAAGCTCTTGAATACTTCAGTAAAGCATTAGCAATTAAAAAAAAGCTTCATGATAAGCATGGTATTGCCAATTGTTTAAAGAATGTTGCTATGAGCAATATTCAACTAGGGAATCCTACAAAAGCTATACCTATGTTGAAAGAGAGCTTGGAATTAGCAAAAAAAATTAACGCAAAAATGGTTATACAACAAAATTATAAACATTTTACCAGCGCATATGAGTTGCTAGGAGAATATGAATTAGCGCTAAAATATCATAGGCTGAAAGTGAAGGTTTACAGCGAGATCATTAATGAAAAAAGTTCTGCAAAAATGGCAGAATATCAATCAAATTATAACATGAAAAAGTCTAAAAATGAAATTGAGCTTCTACGGAAAAACAACGAAATTTATGAATTGAAGATCGAAAGGAATAAGTTAATGAACTTTCGTTTGTACATGATCGTAATTTCAATTATTTTAATTTCATTATTTATTTTCTATCTATATTACTCTAAAAAGAGAAGAAATGAAAGGTTGAGAAAAATTAATAAACAGCTAGATGAAAGAGTTCATGACCAGACTTCTAGATTACAAGAATCTAACTTGTCGCTTAATAAGGAAATAAATCACCGAGAAAAAATTCAAAGGAATTTAATAAAATCTTTACAGGAAAAAGAAGTAATGTTACGTGAAATTCACCACCGAGTGAAAAATAATCTTCAAGTGATTACTAGTATACTTGATCTTCAAGCTGACGAAATTGAGGATGATGGACTTGCATTATTATTTAAAAATACTCAGAATAGAATCCAATCTATGTCATTAATTCATGAGCGCTTGTATGCAACTGAAGATTTCTCATGTGTTAACTTAAATAGTTATATAGATTCGTTAGTTATGAATCTATTTACAAATTATCAAATTAGTAGTGAAAAAATCGAACCTATCATCGATATTGAAGACATTTCAATTGCTATAAATGTGGCTATACCTTGTGGTATGATAGTCAATGAACTTGTAACAAATTCTATACTATATGCTTTTCCAAATAATGAAAAAGGCTCGATCAAGATAATATTGGAATGTAAAGAAGATAATGTACTTAAACTAGAGGTAAGTAATAACGGAACGAAATTTCCTGATGATGTGAATATTGAAGATCCTATTACTATTGGACTGCAATTAGTTAAGCTTTTATCAGAGCAAATAAACGCAAGTTTCAAGTATGATACGAAAAAGGGTATAAAATATACTTTTGAGTTTGAAAATAAATAGAAAAAAGGAGTCTAAATGAACCAAAAAAGCATGATAATGGAAAAAGTGGATATTGAAAGAACCTTGAAAAGAATTGCTCACGAAATTATTGAAAGAAATAATGGGTTGGATGATCTTTATTTGGTCGGTATTAGGTCACGAGGTGTGCCGATGGCAGAGAAAATTTCTAAATATGTGAAGGAATTTGAAAATTATGAATTACCTGTAGGTATTCTAGATATTTCACTCTATCGAGATGATCTTTCTTTGATCGCTGAAAAACCTATAGTAAAAGGTTCTGAAATAAATTTCAATATCAAAGATAAAAAAGTAGTCCTGGTCGATGATGTACTATATACTGGTAGAACGATCAGAGCTGCTATCGACGGAATTCTGGATTTTGGAAGACCAAAACTGATCCAGTTTGCTGTTCTAATTGATCGTGGACATCATGAGATGCCAATCAAAGCAGATTTTGTGGGGCGAGATGTACCTACTGCAAGTGATGAAATAGTAAAAGTTTCTTTTGAAGATACTGATGAAGATGAAGCTGTGAGGATAATGATCCAATAACTTTTCACTTGATCGCTTGGGGGAACATATGAAGGGAATCCGTTGATCCACGGATATTGTGTTTCCATCCCTCTTCTGTTTCCCCATTTTTTTATACTACCCAACATTTAGCACTCTACTGTGTGGAGTGCTAAAATAATGTTTGACAGTATTCTCGCAATTTATAATTTTGAATTTATAAAAATTATAGATAAAAGGAGTTTAAAATGGCTGACAAGAAGGGTAAAATATCGATTCATACAGAAAATATTTTTCCAATAATTAAGAAATGGTTGTATTCCGAGCATGACATATTTTTAAGAGAGTTAATATCCAACTCAGTGGACGCATTAAATAAGCGCAAAGCAGTTGATCCTGACGTGAAAGAAGAGGATCTGAAGATACAGATCAAATTAAACGAAAAAAAGAAGACAATACAAGTGATAGACAGTGGTATTGGCATGAACGCGACTGAGATCAAAAAATATATCAACCAGATTGCGTTTTCTGGGGCAGAGGATTTTGTAGAGAAGTACAAAGATAAACAATCTTCAATTATTGGTCATTTTGGATTAGGTTTCTACTCATCATTCATGGTTTCAAAGAAAGTTACAATTGATTCTCTTTCATATAAAAAGAATTCCAAGCCTGCATATTGGGAGTGTGAGGGAAATCCAGAATATAAAACACATGCAGGAAAGAGAAAAAAGATAGGTACGACCGTTACGGTTCATTTGAACGAAGATAACGAAGAATACGCCGAAGAAGATAAGGTAAAAGAACTAATTGAAACTTATAGCAATTTTATGCCTTTTTCGATTTATTTGAATAAGGAAAAGGAACCTATAAATCAAAAAGAAGCACTGTGGCTAAGAAAACCAAATGATGTCACCGATAAAGAGTATAAGGAGTTTTATAAAGAACTTTTCCATGATCATCAAGACCCACTTTTCTGGATACACTTAAATGTTGATTTCCCATTTAATTTAAAAGGTATTTTATATTTTCCAAAGATCAGTAACCAGATCGATATGAATAAAGGAAAAGTAAAACTTTTTTGCAGCAATGTTTTCGTAGCAGATGATCTAAAAGGAATTATTCCGGAATTTTTACTACTTTTACGAGGTGGAATTGATATACCAGAAATACCTCTGAACGTTTCCAGAAGTTTTTTGCAAGAAGATAAACAAGTTAAAAAAATCTCGAAATTTATTATCAAGAAGGTATCGGATAGTCTGAGGGAAATTTATAAGGAAGATAGAAAAAAATATGAAGGATTCTGGGAAGAGATCAATCAATTCATTAAGTATGGAATTCTGACTAATGATAAGTTTTCGGACGCAATGCGAGATTTAGTGATCTTTAAAACTACAAATGATGATTATATAACAATTGAAGAGTACAAAAAGAGAAACAAATCTAAAGAAAAATCAGCTAAGATCTATTATGCTCAGAGTGAAGATACCCAAGTTTCTTATCTGAATATGATGAAGGAACAAGGGATCGAGGTGATCTTCTCCAATTCCGCTTTAGATAATCATCTTTTCCAACATTTGGAAATGAAAGGTGACAATATCAGTTTTGTTCGAATTGATTCAGAAATTAATGATAATTTGGTGGAAAAATCTAAAGAAGTTGTTGATGAAGAAAACAAGACAATATCTGAGAAAATTCAAGAGATATTTAATAAGAGGTTGAATGATAAGATCGAAGCAAGTTTCAATAAAGATAATTATGCTAAATTTATCGAAAAGTATCCGAAAGCTGTGAAAGCTCTTGATCCGTTCAGTAGAACAAAGGATGATTTCACTTACATTAAACCGTACGAAATTTCATCAAAAGCGAAAGACGAGATAGGAGCAGAAGCATTCTCTGAGATCGTTGAAAATGCACATTTAGAAGTGAAAGCAGAAGTTAAACACCTTAAGTCTAAAGATATTCCTGCGATGATCTTATTTAATGAATTTATGCGTCGTTTCCAGGAGATGAATATGATGCAGCAAGGTGCTAATAATGAAATGCTAAAAAATCACACAATAATTATTAATAATCAAAATGAAACGATCAAGAATATTGTTAAGTACGCAGAGAATGGCAAAGATAAGGAAGTCGATCTGTTAGTGAAATATATTCACAATCTTGCCTTACTAGAGCAAAAAAGATTTACCGGTAAAGAATTGAAAGATTTCATTGAGATTTCAAATGAAGTATTGAAATTGATAAAATAGATGGAAAGAAAACAAATCTTGTAAGTGTAATTTATGAACAATAATCCTTCCTAGCTTAGGAAGGATTTTTTTATCACAAAATTTATTATTATAAATGGCACGTATCTATAACTTAATTAAGTTTATTTATGATCTCGCTTCTTGACACTATTTCGATCGAAAGGAAAATAAAAATATGAAAGAGAAGATTTTTGACGGATATCTGAATATTACGCGAAACAATAAAGCAATTTTATGGACAATCCCATTTGATAATAGGTATAGATCATTTAATTTTCCGCAACATCTTGTTAAAAAATATAAATTAGTTAGTGGTGTAAGACTGAAATGCAAAATAAGTAATAATAAGATCAGGAAGATAATAAATATCTGTGGAAAGGATTTCCAAGATTTCGTTTCAAGATCACACTTCAAAACTCTTGTACCTATCAATCCTCAGGAAAAATATGATTTTGGTGCTTCCAATTCACTTTCTCTGCGTTTCTTAGATCTTTTATCCCCAATAGGTAAGGGAACGCGAGGTCTCATCGTATCACCTCCCAGAGCCGGAAAAACAATGCTGCTGGAATCAATAGCAAATGAGCTTGAACAACTGGATCCTGATCTTAACGTAATTGTTCTGCTTATTGATGAACGACCGGAAGAAGTTACCTCATTCATCAGAAATACAAATGCAGATGTTTTACATAGTTCTTTAGATCAGAGTGCTACTTCGCATGTTGCCCTTTCCAGTTTCCTCTTGAATCATATTCGCATCGAACTTGAATGTGGGAATGATATAGTTGTTTTGATCGATAGTCTTACAAGAATGGGGCGAGCTTTCAATATCAGTGGTGGAAATAATAATCGAACAATGTCGGGTGGATTGAGTTCCGGCGCTTTGGAATTACCTCGAAAAATATTCGGTATGGCTAGAAATATTGACGAGGGAGGATCTTGTACAATTTTATCGACGATATTAAGGGATACAGGCTCTCGTATGGATGAAGTCATTTTTCAAGAGTTTAAAGGCACTGGCAATAGTGAGATAATTTTAGATCGGCAATTAGCAGAACAGAGGCTTTTTCCAGCTATAAATATTACTGAAACTGCAACTAGAAAAGAGGAGATCTTTAGAATTCCCGAAGAAACTGAAAAGATCAATCAGCTACGGAGAGAACTTCTGCAAACAGATAAAATTACAGCACATCAAAAATTTTCGGCTTTAATAAATAATTCTAATTCCAATAAAGAGATGCTTGAAGTTATTAAATCAAATTAAGGATCAACTATTCTGCTCTAGCTTTAGCAGAAAATTTTTAATTTCTAAACCTCCACCATAACCACCTAAAGAACCATCATTAGCAATTACTCTATGGCAGGGGATTATTATCGGAATTGGATTTTTACCGTTTGCATTTCCCACTGCACGTGCTTTATTTTTGTTCCCAACACGTTTTGCCAATGTTTTATAAGAAATCGTTTTACCATAAGGAATTTTAATAAGACTATTCCAAACCTGCTTTTGAAATATTGTTCCATCCAGCTTGTAAGCTAATTCAAAATATCGTCTCTTTCCCTTAAAATATTCTTGTAGCTGTCTCTCTGTTCTTAATAATACATCAGTTACTTTTGTACTATCATAAGAATTTTGAGGATTGAATCTAATTTCTAATAGATGATCGTGATCTGATATCAATAATAAATTACCGATAGGTGTGTTGATTTTCTTATAAAACAATGTATCTCTAGAATTCATATTAGAAAAATTCCAAATTCAGCAATTTTGTAAAGTTAATTATTATGGTTCTAAAAAAAATTTATGGAGCGGATTACGGGTTTCGAACCCGCGGCCTTCAGCTTGGGAAGCTGATGCTCTACCGACTGAGCTAAATCCGCTCATTATAGGATCTATTTTACCATAAGTTCAATTTCATCATTGGGCTCGGATACAATGATTGCTTTGTTATTAAAATATTTGTTAGCTGTGTCTTTGATTTGAGCTGGTGTGACTTTTTTGCTGATCTCAGTAATTTTATCAATATAGTCATAACCCAGGCCGATCGATTCATAGTAGGTGATGTAATAGGGAAGAGAATTGTCATTTAGCATAGCACGCAGCATCTTTTCTCCCTCTTCCGCTGCACTATTGATCTCCTCTATTGTAACTTTTTCTCTCATCAAAAGGTTGAGCTGTTCCTTCAAAACATCAATTAGTTCATCTTTTTTATCGATCGAAGTTTGGCTGGTTAATCTAAACTGACCAAAATTTTCTGAATTAGCGTATCGTGGAAAAGCATAGTAAGCTAAATTGTTTTTACCACGAACTGCTTGATGCAATCTACCACGAGCTCCTGAAAGTATTGTTTTAATCAGCTCCATTGTAACTCTTTCTTTGCTATTTAAAGGTGGAGCTGGAGTAGCTATTTCGATATTAACCTGTTCAAAATCATACTGGTTAATATAAGTATCATCTAATTTTGATATTTGATCGAAAGTTTTTGTATCCTCTATTTTCCCATCCGGAATATTATCCTGCAGATCTTCAGCTAATTCTTTGGCTTCATCTAAAGATAGATCACCAAATAAAGTTACGATAATATTCTCCGCTTTAAAATATTTTTCATGTAATTCTAGCAGATCATCACGAGTTAATGAGATAATTATATCCTTCAAATTCTCACTAGAATTTCCCGCTCGTGAATCTTGAAAAAGTATGGATCTTCTAAAATCTCCTTGTGCTGTAGTAGCTCTACTTTGTGCTTTTTTAAAGCTAGCAATGCGATTTTGCTTGGCCA